>CAZEMU010000015.1:0-27169 GCA_964513315.1 uncultured Acidimicrobiaceae bacterium
TTCGGCTGGCTTGGCCGGATAGAGCGTGGCAAAGAGCACGCCCTGGGCGATGAAGAAGATCATCACCAGGATCCAGTTCAGGCGGTAGGCCGAGAGGGCTTCGCCGACGGTGTCGGGATCGCCGATGACGGCGGCACCGATCGCAATGCCGAGCGCAACGGCCAGCTGAAAAGCGGTCGTGCGTCCGGCGCCGGCCATGCCGAACCGGTGCGGGGGAATGTCTCGCATCGAGGCCGCGACGAGCATCGCGAAGCTGCAGCCCGCAGAGACGCCGACGAACAAGCTCGGGATCAGCAACCCAAGGACATAGTTCGGTTCTTCGCCGGTGAACAGCAGGTGCCATCCGAGTCCGAGTGCGCCGGAGAAGCCGCCGACGGCCAGCACCGGGCCGACGCCGCGAGCGTCGGCGATACGGCCGACGGTCGGGCTGACGAATGCGGCGAGGGCAGGTCCGGGGAAGAGCGCTAAGCCGGTCTTGACGACCGAGTAGCCCCACCAGTCGAGCAGGAAGGTGGGCAGCACGACGAACCAACCGAAGAACGCGGCGCAGAAGAACACGGTGCCGACCTGGGCGACCGAGAACGACCGAATTTTGGTCAGCGCCAGATCGAAGAGCGGTGCCGGGTGCGTCCGGGACCGATGCACGAACAGCCACAGCAGCACGGCCGAGCCGAGGACTGTGAGCAAGGTCGGCACGCTCACGAAGCCCCAGCTTTCGGTCTGCGCGATTGCGAGCACGAGCAGGCCGACACCAATCGAGGCCATCGGCACGCTGATCGGGTCGACCCGTTCCGGCAGATCGTCAGATCGTGATTCTTGGAGAATGGCAGCTCCGGCGGCGATTGCGAGCACGGCCACCGGCACATTCACGAGGAACACCGAACGCCAGCCGAACGCGTTGATGAGGATTGCGCCGATCGTCGGGCCGAGCGCCGCAGCGAGCGCACCGGTTGCACCCCAGATGCCGACGGCCATGCCTCGTCGTTCGGGCGGGAACGCAGGCAAGAGCAACGCAAGGCCCGCGGGGAACTGCATCGCCCCTCCGACCGATTGCAGCACGCGTGAGGCAATCAGCGTCGACGGGTCGACGCTGAGCCCCGATGCCAACGAGCCGATCATGAACACGAACAAGCCGGCGAGGAACAGCTTCTTGCGGCCGTAGCGATCGGCGGCCCAGCCGGCCAGCAGCAGCAGGGCGGCAACGCCGATGTTGTAGGCGGTAAAGATCCACGACAGCGTCGAACGCGACGCGTCGAACGTGTCCTGGATCTCGGGGAATGCGAGCGAGATGACGGTGATCTCGAGGCTCACCATGAACCCGGCCGTTGCCGTGATGAGCAACGTCAACCACGATCGACGCTCGATTGGCGTCGGCTCGGGTCCCGCCGCTGGTTCGGTCATGGGCGCACACTACGCCCGGCGGCTCTCCCACGCGACCTTCGCTCGCTCCACCGGAAGGAGCGGCAACAAGCCGACGCCGAGCCCTCGGTAGCCGAAGAACACGAGCATCGTTGCCGCGGTCCCGAGGTGGAAGAGGATGGCCGAACCGAGCCACCAGTTCCGGAAGCGCCGCCACGCCAGCGCGAGTGGAGCGCCGAGCTCGACGGCCAGTCCCGCTGCTGCCATCGGGGCAAGCAGCCAACTTCGGTCGACCGCGATGCGGGCGAGCGGAGGTGTCGGCCCACCGACCAGGTCGATGCGCGATGCCGAGTACGCGATGTGGTTGCGAAGCGTGTCCGGATCGAACCACGCCAAGCCGGTGTGGCGAAGTTTGGCGAACCCCGACAAGAAGTACGTCGCGACGGTCGCGATCGCGAGCAAGCGAACCGGCCAGCCGTACCGAACATCGTCGGTCGGCACGGGCGTTCGTCGTGCGTCGATCGCGACCGCATCGGCTGCCGGGGCGAAACTGAGGACCAACAGATGAAGCGTGAACAGGTGCTCGAAGTGCAGCAGCTGACCCCACGACGAGTGGTAGCTGGTCCATGCCAGAACGCCCAGGCCGAACAGCGGCCCGACGATCCGGTATCGCCAGCCGACGGTGGCCAGCGCGCCGAGCACCAAGAGCAGCGCGAACCCGACCCAAACGAGTTCGCTCGACACCGGTTCGTTCAGGAGCCGGGCCAACCCCACCGGGTCGAAGGCCGCTGCAGATGCCGTCACGAGTCGACTGAACTCGGCTGCGTTCGCGGCCAGGTAGATCGTCACGAATCCCGAGATGGCGATCCGCAGCAATCCGAGACGCTCGGCCGGCGCAGGGGCGCTGAGCCACTGCGTCAATCCGTCGACCCACTTGCTCGGCCCCACTTGCTTGCTCGGACTCAGCCCGCTCATCCCGGCTCCTCGGCGATGGGACACCGTGCGACGGTCTCGGCATCGAGGAGTGAAGACCGACCTTGGACCTGGGCCACCACGTCGTGACGTTCGGAGCGAACCTCGACTTCGACGATGTCCGGTGCTTCGATCCGCGCCGCGACCGTCTGGCACAACGCGTCGCTTCGCCCGGCAGCGACCTCGCCCCGCAACCACGTCTCGGCGATGAGTGGATCCGAGGTTGCCGCAACCTCAGCGATGCTGAGCGGCACGGCCTCGCCGCTCGCCGTCAGGCCATGCGCGACGACGAACTCGACCTCGCCCGAACGGGGCGATGCGTACATCGGATATGACGACAGCGGAACGCCATCGCCGGATCGAAGTGCAGGGGAGAGGAGGATCGCAACGAAGGCCGCGGTAGCGATGAGCCGCCACCGTTCCCGCCGCATCGTCACTCCTCCTCGACGCTCACGATCTCAAGCAGGCGGTACGTGGGCTCAGCATCGGACGAGGACGCGTTCGTGCGCTCAACTCGCAGGTGATACGCCGTGCCCTCTTCGTAGGTGAAGCCTTCGATGTCGCCTTCGATGTGGCGATACAAGTCGAACTCGCTGTGCGAGACGAGCATGCACTGGCGTTCGGGTTCGTCGAACTCGTTGCAGAACACATAGTTGTCGGCGACCCAGAGGTCTTCGCCGAAGGACGCGTCAGTACTGCACGCCGAAGCGAGCAGTACTGCCAATGCCAGTAGCAGGTGTCCAAGTCGGGTCGATGCCACGACTCGGACTCTATTCGGGCGAAGGATTCAGCGTCGTGCTGCCTGGCGAACAACGGATTCGCTCAGACCAACCTGATAGCCAGGGCCAACAGCCGCGCGAAGTGCAGCCATGTTCGGATCCATGAACGGTCGCGTTGGTGCCGGACGAGCGGCAATCTTGCGGCGTGCAGGACGGCGAAGACCAATGATCATGATGAACTCCAGCGTGAAGAGCTGTCGGGGGGTTGCAGGAGTCAACCATCGGCACGTGCAATCGCGTCCTCCAGGGAACGGTGCACGCGTCACACGTGACAATCGCCACAGTGGGTTGTGAATCGGCGTCACGACGGGCGCGAATTCAGTGCTCATCGCGCTCGCAAAATCGTTCTACAGTCCGCGACGTGAAACTCGGATTCATCGGACTTGGAAACGTCGGCGCGAAGCTCGCTGGCAGCCTGTTGCGCAACGGCGTCGACCTGACCGTGCGTGACCTCGACATGGCTGCGGCCCAACCGCTGCTCGACGCCGGCGCCCATTGGGGCGAGTCGCCCGCAGCCATGACCGAGCAGGTCGACATGATGATCACGTGCCTGCCGAGCCCGACGATTAGCGATGCGGTCGTCACGGGCGCCGATGGCATTCTCGAAGCGATGCAGCCCGGCAAGATCTGGGCCGAGATGAGCACGACCGACGAGGCCGAGGTCCGGCGCCTCGGCGCACTCGTTGCCGACGCGGGTGGCGAGCCAATCGACTGTCCCGTGTCGGGCGGTTGCCACCGCGCGGCCACGGGCAACATCGCGATCTTCGCGGGCTGCGAGCGCGAGACCTTCGAGCGGGCCCTTCCGATCCTCACGACGATGGGTCGCCGTATCTTGCACACCGGTGAGCTGGGATCCGCGTCGATGCTCAAGGTGATGACGAACTACTTGGCGACCGCGAACCTCGTGACGCTCGCCGAAGCGTTGACGGTGTCCAAGGCCGCCGGCATGGACCTCAACACGACGTATGAGGCCATCCGCATTTCGTCGGGCAACTCGTTCGTGCACGAGACCGAGTCGCAGGTCATCTTGAACGGCAGCCGCGACATCAACTTCACGATGGACCTCGTGAGCAAGGACATCGGCATCTTCCAAGAGATCGCCGAGCGCCACGAGATCCCGCTCGAGGTCTCGCCGCTGCTGTGCGAGATCTTCAAAGACGGCGAAGCGCGCTACGGCTCACGCGAGCTGTCGCCGAACATCATCCGCCGTCTCGAAGACGCGAGCGGGCTCGAGATCCTGGCTCCTGGGTTCCCGGCCGAGATGACCGACGACGAACCCGAAGAGCCCGGCTACGAAGTCGTCGTTCGTCGCTGACGCTCCTCACTTACCGAGTTTCTCGCTGCGCTCGAAACTCTCTGGCGCGCCGTCCAAGTGCGACGCAGGTGCGGTGTTTGACACTCACACCCGGCCTCACCCCGTGCTGGGGTCGCAGCCAGAACGTTGCACGGCGACCGTCAGCAGTTCGGGATGATTTCCGCGGTGAAGCGTTCGTAGGCCTCGCGGCGGGCTTCGGCGGTTGCGCCGAGGGTGAAGTCGGGGACGATCAGCTCGTCGAACCCGTCGGTGGCGTACTGCCCGATCGCGTCGATGATGAACTCGTCGGAGCCGGCGACGGTGCGGTCACCCATCGGTCCGTTCAGCGCCTTGTCGATGGCGTCCTGATCCTCGGTGAGGACGAACAGGGCCTGGGTCGACATGTGCTTGGTCGAAGGATCGACGCCGACCTTGTCGCACGCGTTCAAGAAGATCTGACGCTTCTCGGCCGCGAGCGCCGGTGCACCCCAGGTGTTCCACTCCTGGGCGTAGCGGGCGGTGATGCGACACATGCGTGGGCCGGCGGTTCCGACGACGATGGGCAGCGTGTCTTGGATCGGGCTCGGGTCCGAAGGCGCATCGATGATCGAGTAGTGCGTGCCCTCGAAGGTCGTGCGGTCCTCGTCCAGCAGTGAGCGGGTGATCTGGATTGCTTCTTCGAAGCGATCGACGCGTGTCTTTGGCGCTTCGAGTTCGATGCCGTACGCCTTGTGCTCGTTGATCTGCCAGCCGGCGCCGAGACCGAGAACGAAGCGTCCGTGCGAGATGTGGTCGAGGGTGGCCGCACGGTTGGCGAGCACTGCTGGGTGATGCACCGAGGTTGGTGACACGAGCGGCCCGACACGGATGTTCTCGGTCACGGCCGCCACGGCCGGCAGGACCGACCACACCTCGTGGACGTCGCCCGGTTCGATGTCCTCGCTGCCGGTGTTTGGCATGTAGTGGTCGGCGAACCAGAACCCGAACCAGCCGAGCGAATCGGCCAGCTTGGCGAGCTCGAGGGTTTCATCGGTGGGACGGCCGGGATTGGGCCAAACGGAGAACTTCATGCGCTGCACGGTAGGCGGCGCCAGCACAGTGAGGAAGTTGGTTTGGGAAGTGGGTGGGAAACGTTGGAATCAAGCCGGATGCGGCACCTGGGAAACCGCGTTCGCAACGTGGGAAGTCGGTGGGAAGTGTTTGAGAAGCGACTCGCGATCGTGGCATCCAACCACTACGGGAGGACCCCAACGATGACGACCCAAACCCTGCCAGCACCACCGAACGGCTGCGCTCCGTTGACGATCGACATGCTCACGCCGGTCGAGGCCGGGCTGCAGTTGCAGCTCAGCGCTGATGCCCTGCTCGACGTGGTGAATCGGGGCCTGCTGCCTGCCTACGACCTCGGTGGTCACATCCGATTCCGCGCTGCCGACGTTGCGGCTGTCGCCAAGGGTGTCGCCGCCTAAACCAACGATTCGAACTGCTGCGGGCCGGTACCCCTTTGCCGGTTCGCAGCTGGGCCTGCCGCTGGCCCACCACCCGAGCGGGTCGGTCACCTCTCCCCGGTGTGGATCGGCCCGCTCGGCCTTCGTCGACCGCACCGAGGGTCGGGGCCTTCAAGGTGGTCCAAAAGGGACCGGCTATGACTACTATCGGACCACACACTATGAATCTTGAACTCGACCGCCTCGAGGGCCTTGAACTGCTCGCCATGGTGCTGGCGCACCTGAATCTCGCAGAGTCATCCGGCGAGCTATCACCTCGGGTACCGATGCTCATGACACTGCGCGACAAGCTCGTTGCCGGACTCCGGGAGGATCGATGAGCTACACCGAAGCACAGGCGTCGTCAGCCGAATTGGCGATCGAGAAGTACCACGGTGGTCGCGATGGCGAAGTTGCCGCAGCGATGGCAGTGGTCGGCTTGTGCGCGGAGCGGGTCCACAAGGAAACAGCGATTCGCGACGACATGATTCGCGTCGCTGCTCGGGCAGGAGCATCGTTGCGTCAGCTCGCCGAAGTATCCGGGCTCGGGCGCAAGGCAATCACGGCGATCGTCGAGTCCGACCCCTTGCGCAGCTAGCTCAGCGAGAAGGCGGGCTAACCAACAATTGCGGGATCGCCGACGTGGCGACTCACCAAGAACTCGAATGCCGTGTCCAGCGCTCGATGACGGTAGAGATCCTCGCGGGCGATGCGGGCTGCTTCGTCACTGATGCCGGGCGCGTCGGGCACCTTCATCAATGCCTCGCACACGCGCTCCAGAATCACGAATGCAGCGATCGTTTCGCCGACCGATGCGCACGCCGTCAGCAACCCGTGACTACGAAGCAGCACCGCTCGGTTGTCGCCGAGCGCTTCGGCGATCCGGGCACCACCGGCGGTGCCGAGCACCTGGACTTCCTCGTCGTCGAAGAACGCCCAGTCGTCGACGAAGTTGCACGCCTCTTGGGTGATCGGAAGGATCGGCCGGCCGGTCGCACAGAACGGAGTTCCCCACGCGGTATGCGTATGGGCGACGCCAACGACGTCGAGGCGAGCGTCGTGGATCGGATGATGGATGTGGTACGCCGTCATGTTGATCGGCTCGTCACCGACGACCGATCCGTCTGGGCGCACGAGCACGAGGTCATCGATGGTCGCCCGCTCGAACCCGGTCGGGTACTTCAGCAACCACATGTGGTCGGTGAGCTCGGGGTCCCGGGCGGTGATGTGTCCGTCGCCGAGATCGCCCCATCGCAGGCTCGCGAAGATCCGGTAGCCGAGTGCTACCTGGCGCTTGCGATGCAGACGCTCCGCTTCGATATCGGCGACACTCATCGGGGCCTCGGTGATGGTCATGCGAACAAGTCTCGCACTCGGTCTTCTTGTTGAGGGGGTAAGGGTGACACCATCTAGGGATGGCAGAGATCCAAGGAACCGTCACCGATAGTCGCTTCGAGCCAATGGCCGACCTGTTGCGCGCGACCCTCGACTCCGACGATGCGGTTGGTCGCGACGTCGGCGCGTCGGTCTGCGTCACCCTCGGCGGCAAGACGGTGCTCGACATTTGGGGCGGCTACGCGGACGAGGCGAAGACCACGCCGTGGGAAGAGAACACCATCACCAACGTCTGGTCGACGACCAAGACGATGACCTTCCTCACCGCGCTCACGCTCGTCGAGCAGGGCAAGCTCGATCTCTACGCGCCGGTCGCTGAGTACTGGCCCGAGTTCGCGGCGAACGGCAAAGCCGACATCCCGGTTCGCATGCTGTTCGGGCACACGAGCGGTGTGGCCGCGTGGGACCAGCCGATCGAGGTCGAGGACATCTACGACCCGATCGCGTCGGCCGACAAGCTCGCCCAGCAAGCGCCATGGTGGGAGCCCGGCACTGTCTCGGGTTACCACGCACTCAATCAAGGTCATCTCATCGGCGAAGTGCTTCGTCGTATCGACGGACGTCCGCTGAGCACGATCTTTCGCGAAGACGTCGCCGGTCCGCTCGGCGCCGACTTCCACATCGGCCTGGCCGAGTCCGAGTTCGGGCGCGTTGCCAATGTGATCCCGCCGCCGCCAGCCGCAGGGCTGATGGACTTGGCCGCGCTCGACCCCGACCACGTGGCGATCAAGGTCTTCACCGGGCCCGCCCCCGAAGCCAGCGTGGCGTGGACCACCGAGTGGCGCCAGGCCGAGATCGGTGCCGCCAACGGGCACGGCAACGCCCGGTCGGTCGCGAACATCCAGGCGATCGTCGCCAACGGTGGCGAGCATCAGGGCGTCAAGCTGCTGTCGCCCGAAACGATCGACCTGATCTTCGACGAGCAGGCCTATGGCACCGACCTCGTGCTGCAGCTGCCGGTGCGATTCGGTATGGGCTACGCCCTGCCGTCCGAAGGTGCGCCTCATCTTCCCGAAGGCCGCATCGCCTACTGGGGCGGCTGGGGTGGCTCGGCCATCGTCGTCGACACCGACCGCAACATGACCATCTCGTACATGATGAACGACATGCAGGACGGCCTGGCCGGCGACCTCCGCAGCTTCAACCTGATCACCGCCGCGTACGCCGCCCTCGGTTAGCGAACCGCGGGCCCGCCCCGACTAGTCGGAGCGCTCGGTGGCCCAACCTTTGGCGAAGTCACGATCTGGGTGCACCGCGCTCAGCGGGTCTTCGCTGTCGCGCCAGTAGCCGAGCCCGTTGCCGGTCTTCGTATAGCCGATGAAGCGAAGCAGCTCATCGGACCAATCGGCGACCTCGGCCGGCGGGCATTCCAGGAACTGATTCGTCGACTGGGTCAACCAACCGACTGCGTGCTGCAGCGAGAGACCCTTGCGCCACATGTCGGTCGTGTTCTGACCGCCGCCGTGAAACAGCATGCCGGTGTAGAGGAGTAGCGAGCCTTGCGCCATCTCGGCCGGCACCGTGTCGTCGGGGTCCGGGCGCGCATCGTGTGGCCACCGGTGGCTTCCGGGCACGATCCGGGTCGCTCCGTTCGCCTCGGTGAAGTCGGTGATGGCCCACATGCCGTTCAGCTCGACCTCGAAGCCGAAGTCGACCATGTCGTACTTCCACGCATCGCGATGCAACCGCTGCGGTGTCTCGTCGGGGCCGATCTCGATGTACTCGGCCGCCGAGTAGCGCCACGTCGTCGCGTGGCCGAGCACGTGATCGCCCGCTGCCAACACCGCCGGGTGCAGAGCGATCGAACGAAAGGTCGCCGAGCGGGGCAGCGGCGCCCCGGTTCGTCGGGTGTGGTGGCCCTCGAACGAACTGGCGCCGACCGACGCGACGTCGCGGTGTTCCGCTAGCTCGGCTGCGATCGCGTCCATCGTCTCGCTGGTTGCCGCGCCCTCGACGACGCAGCAGCCCTGCTCGTCGAGCGCCTGCGTGATCGCTGACGCCAGGTTCGGATCGCCAGCAGCGAGACGCGGAATCATCGACGACGGACTAGGGACGGCCTTCGGCCATGCGTTGCGCGTACTCGTCGTAATCGATCGTGCCGCCCGTTGCTTCGACCTCGGCCTGGACCTCGGGGCCGAGCACCGGCTGCATGATGTCGATCCGTTTCCACGCGGGGACCGGCGCGTCGCCGGCCTCGTCGGGCACGTACGGCGAGTCTTCGACGCGGGTGTGCTTGTGGATGTAGCGACCGCAGTTGACGAACGCTCGATCGATCGAGGCCCGCACCACGATTTCCGCGCCCGGGAAGTGGGCGAGATCGGCTGCCTCGGTCGAGAGCGATGCCGATGCTTGGACTCGAACACGATGCGGCGTTTCGAAGTCGATGAACAGCAGGCCGATCTTGCCGGTGTCGGCGATATTGCCCATCGACAGGTACATGCCGTTGCCGTCGTAGCTGGGGAAGAGCAGCGTCGTCGGGTCGGCGACGTGGACCACGCCACGCCCGCCGCCCTTGTACGACACCGTCGGTTCGCCCTCGCCAGTCACCGTCGACAAGAAGAAGAAGTCCCGAGAGCCAATGAACTCGACCGCTTGCTCGTCGAGTTCCTCGACGATGATCGTGGCATCGAGTGCGTCGGCGAGTTCGACCGAGTTCTGCTCTTCTTGCAATGACCGTTGCGCGGGCGTGTAGCTCAACTCAGATGTCCAGACCCTTGGCGACGATCGGCGTCATCACGCTGACTTCGGGCTTGCCGCCCATGAACGCGCCGATGGCCTTCATCGCCGACTTCATGCCGTCACCCTTGCCGTGCACGGCGAGTGCTTCGCCATCGGTGTAGAGCTCGAAGAAGAAGTACGTGTCGGAGTCGTTGACGCGGTGCGCCGAGTAGATCTCGAGGCCGGCTTCTTCGTTGCTGGCGGTGATCATGTCACCGAGGGCTGCTTCGAAGTCAGCGTTCTTGCCTTCGGCACAGGTCAGCTTTGCGATGAGTGAAATCTTTGACATCGCGCCAACGTAGCTCTGCGCACGTCGCCGGGGAGAAGCGGTGGGCTTCCCGGTGACCCGCAGTCGGCCGCTACGGTGCGATGCGCATGACGCTCGGACTCCTCCTCACCGCATTTGGGCTTGGCCTGCGTCACGGCGTCGACTTCGATCACATCGCCGCGATCGCCGATCTGACCAGCACGACCGAGAGCCGCAAGCGCGGCTTCATGTTGTCGCTTTGGTACGCGCTTGGCCACGCCGTGGTCGTTCTGGTGCTCGGTGCGCTCATCATCTTGTTCGAAGCGACGATTCCCGACTCGCTCGATGTGTGGATGGGTCGAGTCGTCGGTGCGACGCTGCTCTTCCTCGGGATCTGGGTGCTGATCGACATGCGCCGCCAAGGCGATGACTTCCGCCTGCGCAGCCGCTGGATGCTCGTCTTCGACGGCACGTTCGCTGGCCTGCGCAAGGTCCGCAATCTCGGCGGCCGCCGTGCGATTGAGGTCGAGCATGACCACTCGCACGAACACGACGGTGACCTGACCCACGACAGCAGCCCCGCCCACGACCACGCCCACGATTCGGCCGACAGCGTCGATCTTCGTGAACCGGCACGCGTCGGCGGATCCCGATTCGGGCGGAACCGTCACGGACACTCGCACAGCCATCGCCACACCCACCGCGCGGACCTGCCCACCGCAGCGAACGGCTCGTCGAGCCTGGGCGTCGCCAGTGGCATTGGCATGTTGCACGGCGTCGGCATCGAAAGCCCGACCCAGATCGCGATCTTCGTCGCGTCAACCGCGGCAGTCGGCCAAGGCGCCGGTCTTGGCTTGCTCGTCGCCTGGTGTGTCGGCCTTGTTGTCGCTAATGCGGGCCTCGCCATCGCTGCAGGCCGAGGACTGCTGAACCCCGACCGCAACGCCAAGCTCTACCGAGTGCTCGCCGTCGTCGTTGCACTCGCCAGCATTGCGCTCGGCGTCTACTACATCGGTTGGGCATAGCCCCGAGAGCAAAGGGCCCCGGAGCGCGGTCCCACAGGCGCGACCTCGCCAGCGCCTGCTCGTAGGCTGATCAGCGATGAGCGAGCATGCGATCACGGATGCGGCGATCGATGCCGTGACGGCGAACACGGCTCGGGCGCTGCTGCGGCTCCAGGCCGAAACCGCGAGCCGGGCGCTCGCCGAGTTGCTGGTCATGCGCTACCAGTCGCTCAATGCCGAGCAGAAGGTCACGTTCTTCCGCGTGCTGCTCGACGAGTTCGGCGCAGACCGCGCCGTCGTCGACGAGGCGATTAAGGCCTATCAAGACGACCCGACCGAAGCGAACACGGTTGCGCTGGCCGAGGCGACGGACTCGAACCGCCTGACGCTGTTTCGGGCGCTCAACACCGCAGCTGGCGGCATCGAAGTCCTGCTCGACATGCGGACCGAGCTCCTGGCCCGACGACGCACGCATCCCGAGCTCGCACCGGTCGAACGCGATCTCAAGTACCTGCTCAACTCGTGGTTCAACCGAGGGTTCCTCCGGCTAGAGCAGCTCGATTGGCAGACGCCCGCGCACATCCTCGAAAGCCTGATCCGCTACGAAGCCGTCCATGAGATTCGCGGCTGGGATGACCTGCGCCGTCGACTCGCTCCGGACCGGCGCAGCTTTGGCTTCTTCCACCCGGCGCTGCCCGACGAGCCGATCATCTTCGTGGAGGTCGCGCTCGTCAAAGGGCTGGCCGAGTCGATCCAAGACGTCATCGATGCGCCGACGCCAGAGACGATGCCCGCCGATGTCGACACGGCGATCTTCTACTCGATCACGAACTGCCAGACCGGTCTGCGGGGTATCTCGTTCGGCAGCTTCTTGATCAAGCAAGTCAGCGAGCGTCTCTCGGCCGAGCTTCCTCAGCTCACGACCTTTTCGACGCTGTCGCCGATTCCCGGATTCTCGGCCTGGTTGCTCGAACACCACGGCGACATCGACACGACCGACCAGCACAAGATGGAATCCATCTGCGCGGAGTACTTGGTCGGTGAGCGCCGTCGTGGATTGCCCCTCGATCCGGTCGCCCGCTTCCACCTACGCAACGGCGCATGCGTCGAACGCATCAACTGGATGGGCGACACCAGCGACAAGGGCATGGGCGAATCCCATGGCTTGCTCGTCAACTACCTGTACTCGGGTCAGGACCTGGGCGAGAACCACGACGCACTGACGCTGGACGGCGTCGTCACCGCATCGCCGAACGTGCTGGGCCTGGTCGGGACCTCGGTTCCCTCGACTCGCTATCGAGTGCGCGGACCCGCCCGCAGCTGATCCAACTTTCGGATCTGTTCATGATCGGCGGGAAGGTCCGATAGAGACACGGGGTTTCGTCTCCATCGCTTCCCCTAACCTCCAATTGACATCCACTCTGCCGGGGAAGCGAGAAGGACGTACTCATGACTCGTAACGCGAAACTCGGCATCGGCGCAATCGTCGGACTGGCTATCGCCGCATTCCTAGCCTTTGGTGTCTTCGGTATCCACACGGCGTTCATTGACGACGAGGTCAGCGAGGCCAACCCGTTCGCGAACGTCGACACCGATATGGCGTTGGCGTTCGACGACATGGAAGAACAGATGGAGTCGGGCGAAATCGTCGTCGAGGAGCGGGTCGAAACGACCGCCGCCGTCGCCGCGATGCCCGACATGCCCGAGTCGGACATGGCTGACGAAGAGGCGACCGCCGCACCCGTAGTGCCCGAGATCCGCACGATCGCCACGAACAACGGCGTGCTCGTCGACCACGGCCACCAAGGCGACGGCACCGCCAACGTCATTACCGACGGCACCCGCACTTTCTTGCGCTTCGAAGACGACTTCGACATCGACAATGGCCCCGACCTCAACGTGTACCTGGTCCGTGGCGTCGACGCCGACGGTCCAGCCGGCGCATTCGACGATGACTTCATCGACCTCGGCGATCTCAAGGGCAACGTCGGTGCGCAGAACTACGAGATCCCCGAAGGTGTCGACATCAGCGAATACGACACCGTCGTGATCTGGTGCGTGCGCTTCGGCGTCGCCTTCAACGCCGCCAACCTGGCCTAGGCCAGCCTCGGCTACGGCAGCACGTCCGGGTGGCGTGACTCGATATCGACGAGCGTGCTCAACCCGATGCGCCCATGCGCCAACAAATGATTGACGAGACCCTCGAGGGTCTCGGTGTTGCGAACCCCGGCTGACTTCAGCCGGGATCGTACGCGTTGCAACGTGTTGTCGATCGTCTTCTCCGAGACGCCCCACAGCTGGGCGACTACGGCATAGGTGAGCAGCGCGTTGGACCGTCCTCGCAGACGATCGAGCGCGAAGGTCGTCAGGTACACCGTCTCTCGATCGGTGAGTGCGGTGCCGAATTCGACGGTTGCTTCGCCAGTCGCTAACGGGTCTCGCTGCGAGATCACGGGAGCGTCGGCTCGATACAGAAGCTGGTACGGCGTCGGGCCCGCAACGAACGAGACCGAGCCTTCGGGCATCGGCAACGCACACTCGGTGCCAGGCGGCAATTCGATGCGAGCACCGTTGGAGCCGAAGACCAAGAGGCGCGACGAGCGGCCAAGGTTGTAGAGCCACCACGCCGACTCGACGTAGCGAAATTCGCCCGTCGTGCGATGCATAAAGCGGTTGTCTTCGTCGAGCGCGAGCTCAGCATTGCGGCCAAACGTCAACGTCTCGTTGACCAGTTGCGCGATGCCGGCGAAGTCGACCCACAGAGTCCCCACGGCGTTCGAGCGTAGATCGCCAACGGCCGCGAACGTGTGCCACCTGACTTCCGCGGGCCTTGGGGAGCTATACCCACAGACGAAATGCACGGGGCAGACCCCGACAGACGACAGACGGGGTCAGACCCCTTGAGAGTTCACGGAGGGTGGGGTCGGGCCAGGCGAGGTCCGCGGCGGGTGGGGCTGGCGGACCAGACTGGCTCGACGGCATCGCATCGATGCCGACAGGAGAGCCATGGCCGAATTTGCCGGGGACAAGAAGAAGGGCCAGTCCGTGCTCGGTCGGGTCGAGCGCCAGTTCATCGACTGGGCGATCCCCAAGGTGCCGCGCCCGATCATGAGCCACCACCTGACCTACGTGACCATCTTCTGGTCCGCAGGCACGATCCTGTTCGGCTGGCTGGCAACCGACAACCTCGCCTGGCTCCACGGCGTGTCCGTCATGGTGTTCGGCCAATGGCTCACCGACTCACTCGACGGCTCACTCGGCAAGTTCCGCAAGCAGGGCTTGGTGAAGTGGGGCTTCTACATGGACCACCTGCTCGACTTCTTCTTCGCCGGATCGATCGTTATCGCGTATTCGTTCCTGGTCGAAGCGGAATGGCTCGAATTCCTGTTCTTGATCCTGCTGCTCATCACCTGCGCCACGATGGCGATCTCGTTCCTCAGTTTCGCGGCGACCAACCAGTTCCAGATCGCGTACTACGGGATCGGCCCAACTGAGATTCGCATCGGCTACATCGCGCTCAACACCTTCGTCGTGTTCGTCGGCACCGAGATCTTCAGCTGGGGCGTGCCCGTGATCGTCGCCCTTAACGCGGTCGCCATGGTCGTCATGGCGCTGCAGACCAGCCGCAACCTGTGGCAGATCGACTACGAAGCGAACGTCGACGGCCAACCTCGCCCGTGATCTGAGCTTTCTGCTTGACTCTTCCGTAGCGGAAGCCTTCAGGGTGAGGACATGCACGGAATCGGCGAGTTCGCCCACATGGCCAAGGTCTCGGTCCGCACCTTGCGGCACTACGACGACATCGGCCTGCTCGAACCTGCCCGGATCGACCCAACGTCGGGCTACCGCTCGTACGAGTCAGTTCAGCTCGCAGACCTTCATCGCATCCTCGCGCTGAAGGATGCCGGGTTGTCGCTGACCGAGATTCGGGTGGCACTCGATGAGGACGCCGACACGGTCGTCACGATGCTGCGGGAACGACTCGTTGAGTCAGAAGCAGCGCTCGACGCCGAACGGCAACGGACCGACCGACTCCGTGCTCGACTGAAACTCATGACAGGAGAACACACCATGGCTGATCAGGTAGCCGAACCAACGACGCTCGATGCGTCGATCGTCGTCAAACCGCTCGAGGCCCGAGGCGTCGCCGCCGCTTCGGAAACCGTCGCCGACTTCGAGGTCGACTTCGCTCCGATCTTCGGGCGCCTCTACCCGAGGATCTACGGCGAGCTCGGTCGACTCGGCATCGTGCCGGGGTCGCCGACTGTCGCGTTCTATCGACCGACCGATGATGGTCAACTTGAGATCTGGGCCGGCGTAACGATCGCGGCCAACACGACGATCGAGTCAGACGTCATCACGCTTGTGGAGCTCCCTGCCGCTGACCGGGCGGCAACATTGGTGCACCACGGTCCGATGACCACCGTGGACCAGAGCTATCTCGCGCTGGATCGATGGATTGGTGATGCGGGCGAGGTCGCGGCGGGCTACAGCCGTGAGATCTATCACGCTTGCCCGCCCAGCCAAGACGACTGGGTCACCGAGCTGCAGTTCGTCCTCGCCTGACCGGTCACCCTGGTTTCCGCTCCGACCGTCGCTTCTCACCGATTCAGAACCCGGAAACCGGGTTGTGAATCGGTGAGTTCGAAGCCGGCTAGGTGGCGGTGGCTCGGTCTCGGGCTGAGCCGGCGGGGAACGTCAACATGACGGCGGTAGCCGCGACGACATAGGCGCCGAGGGCCCAGAGCCAGGCCCACTTCACACCCTCGAGGGTCGTGTCGTCACCGGCCGCGGCGATCAGCGTGATGACCACCGAGATCCCGAGCGCGTAGGCGGCCTGGCGCAGCGTGTTGAACGTTGCGCCAGCCACGCCGAACTTCGCCTGAGGGATGTCGCTCACACCTGCGCTCGACCAGGTCGCAACGGTAAGGCCGACACCGAGCCCGCCGAGCAGTGAAATCGGCACGAACTGTGACCACAACTCGACGTCGTCGCCGAGCACGAGGACGAAGAGCAGGTAGCACGAGGCGAGCGAGAGGCAGCCGACGCCGAGCAACCATCGGTGGCCGATGCGGTCGGCCCAACGACCGGTAATCGGCGAGACGATGGCAGACAGGACGGGGCTCGGAGCTAATGCCAGGCCGACGTCTCGGATGGGCAGATCCCAGACCTCTTGGAGAAACAGCGAGTTGGTGAGGAAGCCCGCCGTGAATGCGAGGCCATAGAACGTCACGCCCAAGTTCGTGCTGGCAAAGGAGCGGTAGCGGAAGAGGTCGAGCTGGATCAGCGGCTCGGGATGGATTCGACAGCGATGCAGCAGGTACGGGACAAGCGCCAAGCCGAACAGGAACAGGGCGATCACCCGTATGTCACCGATGCCCCATGTCTCGCTCTGCACGATGGCGAACATCATGAGTCCAACCGCAGCCGTGCCGACGGGCACGCCGATCGGGTCGATGCGCCCGGTTGCGTTGGGGTCCTTCGACTCGCTGAGCCAGCGGGGGCCGAGTACGAGCACGAGGAGACAGAGCGGCACGTTCAGCCAGAAGATGCCACGCCAAGACCACACGTCGATCAGCAGCGATCCGACAACGGGTCCGACGACTGCGCCGAGCCCGCCCGTCGCTCCGGCGATTCCGATCGGTGTCCCACGTCGGCTTGGTGGGAACTCAGGCAGCATCACCGCGAACCCGGCTGCGAGCGTGATGGCACCACCGATTGCTTGCACAACACGAGCCGCGATGAGCCAGCCGGCGGCGGGAGCGACCGCGCACAGCATCGAGCCGATGCCGAAGATGGCGACGCCCGGCAGATAGACCTTGCGGCGCCCGATCGAGTCGGCCAACCGGCCGGACAACATGAGCAGCGCGCCGACGGTGATGTTGTACGCCGACAGGACCCAACTCAGCTGGCTGTTGCTGACCTCGAAGTCCTCTCGGATCGACGGGAAGGCGACATTGATCGCCGAGATGTCGATGACCACCAGGAACACGACGATCGTCGAAACCGCCAGCGCCAGCCAGGCCCGGGGTGGAATCGCATCGTCGGTCGGAGAGGGAACGCTCGTCGCTGCGGTCACGTCAGTTCGCGTCTCGGCGGACGCGCAACGATCCTTGTTGCGCAACAGATGCGACCAAGTGTCCGTCTTGGTGGTGCATCGTGCCGTGACTGAGACCACGACCATCGATCACGGCCGGTCCATGCATGGCATAGACGTGCCAGTCCGAAAGATCGACGGGGCGGTGGAACCAGATCGTGTGATCGAGGGTGGCGCCTCGCGGGCGTCCGTGCTCAGCGAGGAACGGCTTCCACGCCGTGGTCATGAACGCACGGTCGCTGACGAACGCAAGGAAGGCCTGATGCAAGACCTGGTCGTCAGGAAGCGCCGTGTACGGCTTGAACCAGGTGTCGAGCGTTGCGAGGTCGTCGTCTTCGTGACCGGGCACGACCCGCACTTCGAGCGGCTGATCTTGCCAGTTGCGTCGCTGGCGAAGCTCGTCGCGATTGACCGTGTCCTCGAGGCGGCTACGTGCCGTAGTCGCCGCTTCTCGCTCGGGGCCATCGACCCCGTTCGTGAACCCGACCTGGGCGTGGGAGATGACGTCGCCGTTCTGCACAACCTCGACCCGGGCCGACCCGTAGGTCCGTCCTTCGAACAGGACCTCGCAGCGGTAGTCGATCTCGCCGGCCGGTTTGCCGCCACGCAGAAACACCTGCTGGAGCGAGTGGACCCGCATGTCGGGAAGCGTCCTGCCAGCCGCCACCACGCATTGGGCGAGCACGAAGCCACCGAACAATGCGCCGGACATGTTCATGGCGTTCTCGCCGGCGGTTCCTCGCCAGGTGACTGATCGGTCGTCTGACGTCAGCTCGGTGAGGTCAAGGCGATGAAGCAGTCTCTGGGTGCCCTCGTTTTGGATTCCTTGGTTCGGCTGTGTTGGCTGCATCGACTCGGTCACCGCTGACGAGGCTAAGCGGCCCACGCTGGAGCGACCACATGCGGAGTGCTCCCGTTCACGAGGCAATGGCGGGAATCGAACGGTGGCGCAGGGCTACCTGGTGGCGTGGTGACCTTTGTGTTCATCGACATCGAAGGATCGACGGCACTCTTTTGCGTCCGCTCGAGGAACCTTTGACCGTGGAAGATCAGGCGGAACGAGCTGCCTGGTAAGGCCATGGCACGTTCCGATCAGGCACTGCGCGCGAGCGCTCCGTTGCGAGCAGTTCTTGCAGCCGCCGGAACGTGCCGTCGGCCGATGCGTCGGTCGCTCGATTCGTTGTCTCAGCCGGGTCATCGCTGAGGTCGTACAGCTCCCACTCGGCCGGGACCGCATCGACTCGGGGTCCATCTCCGGTGCGTTGCTGTTCGAACGGGACCGACCAGGTGGCGGGGTCGTCGAAGGTGCGCACGAGCTTCCAGAGGGAACCGTCGACGCGGGCGACGATGCCCTCGACGTTCGATGGAACACCAGGCAGCTGATCGACCGTCATCGACGCATCGCCAAAGATCCGGCCCGACGCGGAGAGTCCGGTGTCGCCCTCGATAATGTGATCTCGCGTCATCGCATAGACGACTCGATCGGCATCAGGTGACGCCGTCTCGTTGACGATCGGCATGAGATCCCGGCCCGGCAACTCGTGTACCTCGGAGAAGCTCGACGCGAGTCGGGATGCGGTGGCGTCTCTGTCGATCCCGGCAGCCGCCAGCAACGTCGGCACCAGGTCGACGTGCGATGTCGGCATCGCCTCGATGGTTCGTCCGCTGGTCGGATTTGTTCCGACGCGAGCGATCTGGAACGGCACGCGAGTCGCCTCGTCGTAGAGCTGGAACCACTTCTGGTGAATGCCGCCGTGTGACCCGAGCAGTTCGCCGTGGTCGCTCGTTCGGACGATCAGGGTGTCCGATCCCGAGTCGGTGGCAGCACGACGCACTTGGTCGATCGGGCCGTCGACCTCGGCATGGAGTTGGTAGTAGAAGTGCCGGTACTCGCTGGCGTGGTCCCGGTAGGCGCCCTCGATCGGCTCACGCGGTCCGTACATCGTCACGTAGTTGTCCCGATAGCCACGCTGCACACCGGGTCGGTCGAGTAGATCGTCGTTGTCGGTCGGCGATGGAGGAATCTGCGGAGCGGTTGGCAGCTCGTCGTTGAGCGGAAGGCCTCGTCGCACCCAGGGTGGGAACAGCACGATGTCGTGCGGGTTCACGAAGCTGGCCACGAGCAAGAACGGCCGCTGCGCGTTGGGATCGCCCGCGGCGCGACGCTCGTAGCGATCGGCGAGCCATGCCGAGACCCGATCGGCGATCAGCTGGTCTCGACGCACGCCCGAGTTCTCCATCAAGCCGCCATGCGGTTCGGGCCCAACCCAGCCCGAGAAGCCATAGTCGGCGAGCGGGTCGGCATCGAGATAGCGCTGCACGGCTTCGGCGTCGATGTTGCCGTCGGAGTCGTTGGTCGCCAAGGGCTGACCATCGACCATCAGATCAGCGTGGGTGATGTGCCACTTGCCGTCGTAGTGCGTGTCCCAACCGGCGGCCCGGAACCAGTTGCCAAGGGTTGGAACCTCGCCGGGCCGGAGCCAGCGCATGCGTGAATCGTGGGCTTCTTTGCCGAGGCCGTCGGTCTGGGTCACGCCATGCAGGTCGGGGTAGTGGCCGGTGAACAGGGTCGGTCGACTGGGCACACACGCGAGCGAGCCCGTGTAGTGGCGGTCGAAGGTCACCGCATGTTCGTCGAACCATCGCCGCCCCGGAAGCGCCCGCTGGCGCCACTCGGTCAGGTCAGCGCCTTCGTAGCTCGGCGCCGCCCGTTCCTCGTCCGTCATGATTACGACGATGTCCATCGGCGGAGTCTCGCACGAGCGGTCACGAAGCGAGGACTAGCCTGCCCGGATGCCGATCCTGCTGGGAGCTCTCGCGAGCCTGTTCATCGGTATGTCCGACACGTTCGGCCGGGCCAGCTCGAAGCGGGCCGACTCGGTCAGCCACGTCTCGACGCAGATGCTCACCGGCGTTGTGGTGTCGCTGCCCTTCGTGTTTCTCCTCGGCAGCGAGGTCATCGGACGCGACCTGGCGAGCGGCGCCCTCAGCGGCGTCTTCATCGGAGCAGGCCTCGCCGTCGTCTACCGAGGCATGGCGTTGTCGTCATCAGCGGTTGTCTCACCGACCGCGGCGGTGCTGGCCGCGCTGTTCCCGCTCGCGTGGGATCTGATCGGCGGCACCCGCCTGGAGTCGTTGGAGATCATCGGCTGCGTGATCGCGATTGGGTCGCTCGGACTGACGACGTTCAATCCGGATCTCGGCGATCGCGTCCGCCAAGGGCTGATCCTTGCGGTGGCCGGTGGCATCTTGTTCGGCCTCTCGGTCGTCTTCGCTGCCGATACGTCCGAAGCCAGTGGTGCGTGGCCCGCGGTGACACAGCGAGCGACCGGTTTCCTTGTCATGGTCCCGCTCGCGATGCGCAGAGCGGTGCCGGTGTTCCTGCCCGCAGGCGTGCTGCGATTCGGACTCGCCGGCGGCGTCGCCGGCGCGGTCGGCATGGTGTGCTGGGTGATCGGCAGCCAACAGGGCGACCTCGGCACCGTGTCGGTCATCAGCTCGACGTATCCAGCCGTCGTCGCGCTGCTTGCGACTCGCTATGACGGCGATGAGATCCGCTGGTGGCAGGCGGTCGGCATTGCCGGAGCGATCGCAGGAAGCGCCTGCATCGCGCTCGCCTGACTTCGTCCAGACCGGCAGCGGATCGCGGTGCGTCGCCGCGTCTGTTGCCGACTCGACGCAGGAGCGCTTCGAAAGCTCCGATCCCCGCTGTCGAGTCGGACTCGGTTTCGTTAGGGTTTCGCTCATGCTGCAGAACCTTCGCGAGAGCATGCGTTTCCGGTCGCTGACTTTTGACTCCGTCGAACGGAAGCTCGAACGAGCGGCCAACATCGATGACCTTCGACTGCTTGCTAAGCGGAATCTTCCCACTGGTGTTTTCGACTACATCGACGGCGCCGCCGAAGACGAAGAAGCACTCGCCCGCAGCATCCGTGTGTTCGACGAGGTCCTGTTCCGTCCACGCGTGATGCGTGACATGACGACGGTCGACACGTCGACCACGCTGCTCGGCAAGAAGATTCCAATGCCGTTCGCGCTCTCGCCGACCGGCTTCACCCGCATCGCTGACCCGCAGGGTGAGCTCGCCGTTGCCAAGGTCGCCGCAGCTCGAGGCCTGCCGTACACGCTCAGCACGATGGGCACTCGTTCGATCGAAGAGGTCGCCGCCGTCAGCGACGGGCCCAAGTGGTTCCAGGTCTATGTCTGGAAAGACCGGGGGCTGGTCAAGGAGATGATCTGGCGAGCCGAAGCTGCGGGCTACGAGACGCTTGTGATCACGGTCGATTTCGCAACGCTCGGCCGCCGCGAGCGCGATGTGCGCAGCGGCTTCACGCTTCCGCCGAAGCTCGGGCTCGACACGATCATTGACGGCATTCGTCATCCTCGCTGGACGTGGGAGTTCGCTCGCAGCGAGCCGATCCGGTTCGCGAACGTGTCCGGCACGAGCGACGAGCGCGACGGCACCAACGCCGTCGCGCTCGGCCCGTTCGTCGCCGAACAACTAGACCCCTCGCTGTCATGGACCGACGTCGAAGAGTTCCGGTCGATGTGGCCAGGCACCTTCATGGTCAAGGGCGTGCAAGACGTCGAAGACGCCAAGATCGCCGCCGACATCGGCTGCGACGCAGTGGCGCTGTCCAACCACGGCGGGCGGCAACTCGATGCCTCGCCAGCCCCGTTCGAACTTCTGCCTGAAACGGTCGATGCGATCGGCGACCGGGCCGAGATCCTCGTCGACGGCGGCATCCGCCGAGGCGCCGACATCGCCAAGGCGGTCGCACTCGGTGCAACCGCGTGCATGGGCGGACGCGCGTATCTCTACGGGCTCGGCGCCGGCGGAGAACGCGGTGTCGACACGGCCCTCGGGTTCCTGCATGACGAACTCGAGCGCACGCTCAAGCTCATCGGAGCGTCGGCCGTCAGCGACCTGGGTCCCGACTGGATCCGACCCTCCTAGGCGGCCTCGGAGAAATTTCGTCGTTGACACGCGTGACATAGGCCACACGATTTATCATGAACGGTCGCGGGAACGGGGTGTCTGCATCAGAGGGGAAATCGAATGTTGCGTACGTGGGTGACGCATGCCTGACCAGACCAAGACAAGCGTCGACGTCGCGGAAACGCTCGAGGATCTGCACCAGGTCACCCAGCTGGCCGAGCTCGATACCTCAGGTCGTGATGCGGGGCCGCTCGGCCAGGTTCATCCGGTCGGCTGGACGGCTATCGGCCTGCTCGTGCTTTCGGCGATCTTCCATCTGCTCGATACCGACTGGCTGATCGGCAACCTCTCGTGGTGGCACTGGGTCGGTCTCGCTGGGATCGCTGCCGTATCACTTCGACCCGGACCTATCAAGGCTGTGTCCTTGGCGATCGACCGGTTCACGGACTTCTTCGAGGATGGCGCGAACAGCTTCGATCGGCCATGGGCCGCATTCGTCGGACTGATCGCCGCATTTGGTCTCGCTGGTCTTTGCATCGGCCCATTGCGCGGACTTGCGGACACGATCCTTGGCGTCGACGTCGTCGACATCGGTGGCGGCGACTTCGATGTCACGAGCAGTAACTCCGGCTGGATTACGACGGCTATCGCCATCGTGGTCATTGGCGCACTGCTCTACGGCATCGTCAAGGCCGCAGCGGGGATCATGCCTGAGGACGAGATCTCGATCCCGACCGGCGCACTGCTTGCCGTCGCAACGTTCTTCATCACCCTGGTCGCAGTCGGTCTGTTCGGTGCCTGGTCGACCGGCATCACCACCGGCTTTGCGCTCGCGATCTTGGTCGGCGGGCTCGCACTTGGCCCTCTGTGGACGCTCGGCTGGGGCATCTTCGTGACGATCTTCTTCTACGTCGTCACTCGCTACACGGCCCGGTTCATCGAGGCCGACATCATCATCGGCGAGGTCAACAGTCTCGGCCTGCAGCTCTTCGGTCTGCTCTCACTGCTCGGCGTCGGTTATGGCGTCAAGGCCGGTGTGAACCCTCGCATCGACTTCTGGTGGGCGAACTTCTCCAACCGCACCAAGGCCTGGCTCGACTTCGTCCTCCACGCCCTGCTGTTCGTGCCGTTCCTGTGGGCGGCCCTGCGCCTGCTGCACAGCTACGCCAAGACGAACCTCGGATTCAAGACCGACTTCAGCGGCCAGACCGATGGCTCCTGGCCCGCGAGCTGGCATGTCTGGGAGACCTGGCTCCAAGCACCTGACGCCGGCAACCTGCCGGTCGGTCCTGTCCGGGCCATGATCTATGTCGGGTTCATCCTGTTCTTTCTCCAGATCTTCAGCGAGATGATCAAGGCCGGCTTCGTGCTGATGCGCCGTGAGGATCTCGCCGAACTCAAGCAGGTCGACGCACCGACCCGGATCGAATAGTGATGACTGCACTCCTTGCGTACGGCTCCACATTCGCGACCACGCTGATCGGTGGTTTCCTCGGCCTCGACCTCGCCGAGGGCTTCGCCATGATCATGTTCCTCGTCTTCATGGCGATGATCCTGACCGGCTACAACGTCGCCTTCTCCTTCGCCGCAACCGGCGTCATGTTTGCGTTCCTCGGCCACGTCTTCGACGTATTCGACCCGAGCGCACTCAACCTGCTCGGCCAGAAGTGGCAAGAACAGCTGACCAACTCGACCCTGCTGGCCGTACCGCTGTTCGTGCTCATGGGCGCGATCCTCGAACGCTCCGGCATCGCCGAGCGATTGCTGACCGGCCTCGCCATGCTGATGGGTCCACTTCGCGGCGGTGTTGCGGCGGCCGTCGTCATCGTGGGAACGCTGCTCGCAGCCGCGACCGGTGTGGTCGCGGCGACCGTGATCGTGATGGGTCTGCTGTCGCTACCGGCGATGGTCAGACTCGGGTACGACCACAAACTGGCGACCGGAGCGATTACCGCATCAGGAACGCTCGCGCAGATGCTGCCGCCGTCGTTGGTGCTCATTCTCTTGGCCCAACAGATCGGTAACGGTGTCGGCATCATCGGCCTGTTCGCCGGTGCGCTGATCCCGGGCCTGCTCGTCAGCCTGATGTACGCCGGGTACTGCCTGATCTGGTCAGCGATGCGACCCGGCGTCGGTCCAGCAATGCCCAAGGAAGAACGCACGCTGAACGGCCGAGTCACAACCAAGACCGCAGCTGCGTTCGCGGCAGCTCTCGGCGTGCTGCTCATCTTCGTGATCCTGACCTTCAGCACGACCTATGCGTTCGTCATCGGCATCGGCGGCGGTCTCGTCATCTTCGCCATCATGCGAACCGGATCGATGCTCGCTGCCGAAGTGCTCGTTGGCGTCGTGCCGACGATCCTGCTGATCCTCGGCGTGCTCGCTGCGATTTTCCAGGGCATCGTCGCTCCTTCCGAAGCCGGAGCAATCGGTGTGCTCGGCGCACTCCTGCTCGGCATTCTGAACTGGTGGTTCGATAAGCGGCTCGCCGCTGACGGTGGTGATCACATCGACGTCCGCTGGCGTCTGACCCCCAAGGCCGTGCGAGAAGCCGGTCAGTCCACCGCCAATATCACCGTGCTGGTGTTGACCCTGATCTTCGCGTCGACGTTCTTCAGCGTCATGTTCCGCGAGCTCGGCGGCAACGACAAGACCAGCGAATGGCTCCAAGGCGTCGGCGGCGGCAAGCTCGGATTCACGATCGTCGCGATGATCGCCGTGTTCCTGCTCGGCATCAATCTCGAGTTCCTCGAGATCACCTTCATCGTCGTGCCGATCTTCGTCCCGGCGATGGTCGAACTCGGGTTCACCGAAAAGGAGTTCGTGTGGTTCGCCGTGCTGATGGCACTGAACCTCAACATCGCCTTCATCAGTCCGCCGGTGGGCTTCTCACTCTTCTATTTGCAATCGGTTGCGCCGCCTGAAGTCAAGACCGCCGACATCCACAAAGGCGCGATTCCGTTCATGGTGTTGCAGTGCATCGCGCTCGTCGTTCTGGGCGCGTTCCCGCAGATCACCGATTTCTCGTTCGACCTATTCGTCACCACATCATCAACGTGACGATTGGACAACCACTCGCCGAGCCGTCCTGGCCTGTGCGATCATGACTCCCAAACCAAGGAGGGGACACATGACCATTGAGGAAACCGAGCTGGGCATGCCAAGCGTGACGCGGCGCTCGTTTATGAGCAAGGCAGGCATGGGCATCGCTGGCTTCGCCGCTGGCTCTGCGCTGCTCGCCGCGTGCGGTAGCGACGACGCGTCGACGAACGACGCCGCCAGCGACGCAGCAGAGGCCGACACAACCGGCACCATCGCCGAGGGCTCAGGCAGCGAGGAAGAAACCGTCGAACTCGCGCAAGACGCAGGCCTTCCCGAGATCGAGATCGACATGGCCACCAGCTGGCCAGCAGGTCTGGTCACGATCTTCGGTGGAGCGCAGTTCTTCGCCGAGCAGGTCGGCAAGCTCACCGGCGGCCGGCTCAAGGTCAACGCTCGCCCCGCAGGCGAAATCGTGGGTGGCCTCGAGGTCCTCACCGCCGTTCGCGACGGTGGCGCACAGGCCGGCCACACGGCGTCGTACTACTACGTCGGTGAAAACCCTGCGACCCAGTTCGGTACCGCCGTGCCGTTCGGTCTGACCTCGCGTCAGCAGAACTCGTGGCTCTACCAGGGTGGCGGCCTCGAGCTCATGCGTGACTTCTACGCCGAGAACTTCGGCGTCATCCAGTTCCCATGTGGCAACACGGGTGTGCAGATGGGTGGCTGGTTCACCAAGGAGATCAACTCGATCTCTGACATCCAGGGCCTCACCATGCGTATCCCCGGCATTGCCGGCCAGGTGCTCAACAACCTGGGTGGCGAACAGGTCAGCGTCGCCGGTGGCGAAATCCTGACCAACATCCAGAGCGGCGCTATCGACGCCGCTGAGTTCGTCGGCCCGACCGACGACCTCATCCTCGGTCTCGACGAGCTCGGCAGCCAGCTCTTCTACTACCACCCCGGTTGGTGGGAGCCAGGCCCGTCGCTCGAACTCGACCTGCCACTCAGCTTCTGGAACGACCTTCCCGAGCAGTACCAGGCCGCAATCGAGAGCGCTGCAGCTCACGCCAACGTGAACATGATGGCGACCTACGACAACCTCAACCCTGAGAGCCTCCAGACGGTCAAGGGCTTCGCCGAGATTCGCGAATTCCCTGAAGACGTCATGTCGGCATTCAAGGAAGAGAGCGAAAACGTCCTCGACGCTACGGCGGCCGGGAACTCCGACTTCGCTTCGATCCTGGGCCCATGGCGTCAGTTCCGTGACGGCATCCAGGAATGGCACGGTCTGGCCGAGACGTCGATGCTCCGCGCCGGCGATCTCTAATCTGAACCCAATCCAATTCGGTACAAAGGCCGCCGGGGCTCACCCCGGCGGCCTTTGCCGTTCTCGCTAGCCCACCCCTTCCGTTCTCACCGATTTGGTGCCCGGAATTCGGGAACTGGATCGGTGAGTTCGCATGGCGGAAGCAGAGAGGGCGCGCCGCACCGAGCGGACGACCTCGTCCGGTTCCTCTACGAACATCTTCCAGGTCACCATGACCACGCTCCAGCCAGCTTCTACGAGTCGGTTGTGCCGGCGCCGGTCATGCTCAAAGGCGTCGTCATTGTCGTGGTAGTGCCGGCTATCGCACTCGACCGCTACTCGCTCGGCGGGATAGGCGACGTCGATACGGGCAAGGCGGCCTCGGGGTAGGTGCACCTCAATTCGAAGGAAGGTTCGTCCAGACCTCGGGCCACGAGCAATTCGCCCACCAAACGGTTCCACTGACGGCTCTGATGCAAGAGGAAGCCCGTCCCTCGTCTCTGGGCGCCTTCGGGTACCACGACCTCGAC
>CAZEMU010000015.1:27269-34966 GCA_964513315.1 uncultured Acidimicrobiaceae bacterium
TCGACCCGTCTCCCGATCGCGCTGCTGCTGAGGCCGAGACTCCGTGCCTCGGCGAAGGTGATGACACCGTGATTTCGGGCAAACCAGTTCGACTCGACCGTTCTTGTTGCCATTGACGTCTTCCCATCACTCGATGGTGGCGGGGGAAGCGACGTGCCCACCTTCTCAGGAGGGTGTGACACCGCCCATCTCACCGACTCAGAACCCGGAAACCGGGAACTGAATCGGTGAGAATGCGAAGGGGGCGGGACCTAGGCTCTCGGACGTGTCTGAATCTGGCTCACCCGCACCGGCCTCACCCGCACCGGCAATTACCGCTGAGGATGTGCGCGCAGCAGCCGCTCGTCTCGACGGCGTGGCCCACCGCACACCGGTGATCGAGTCCCGTCGCCTCAACGAACGGCTCGGCGGTCGGGTGCTGCTGAAGTGCGAGAACCTGCAACGCACCGGCTCGTTCAAGTTCCGAGGCGGGTTCAATGCCGTCGCGTCGCTCACCGATGCCGAGAAGGCCGCAGGCGTGGTCGCGTTCAGCTCCGGCAATCACGCCCAAGGCGTCGCGCTCGGCGCCCAACTGCACGGCGTCGATGCAACCATCGTGATGCCGACCGATGCACCACCCAACAAGCTCGCTGCGACCCGCGGCTATGGCGCGACCGTCATCACCTACGACCGCTACACCGAATCCCGCGAAGACATCGGTGCCGAGCTCAGCGAACGCGAAGGACGCACGCTCATCAAGCCCTACGACCATCCGCCGGTCATGGCTGGCCAAGGCACCGTCGCCCTCGAACTACTCGAAGACCATCCCGATGTCGACACGCTCGTCGTGTGTCTCGGCGGAGGCGGCCTGCTGTCCGGCTGCGCGACCATCGCTTCCGCTCTCGAGCCTGGCATTGCGATCTACGGCGTTGAACCCGAAGCGGGCGATGACCATCGTCGATCCCGTCGCGCGGGGGAGCGGGTCACGATCGATGTGCCCGTCACGATTGCCGACGGACAACAGACAACCGCGCCGGGCGAACTGACCTGGCCGATCACGGATCCGCTGGTCACCGAATTCACGGCCGTCACCGATGCCGAGATCGTCGACACCATGCGCTTCCTCTTCGAGACGTGCAAGATCGTCGCCGAACCGAGCGGTGCGTCGGCGTTGGCGGCAGTCATCGCTGGTCGCGTGCCGGCACAAGATCGGGTCCTCGGCGTGACCGTTTCGGGCGGCAATGTCGATCCGGCCCGATTCGCCGCGCTCATGACCGATGGCGTGCCAACATGAGCCGATGAGCGCCAACAACTTGAATCGCAATCCTGTGCACCTTGGCCTCGGGGGAACCGCGGTCGTGTTGCCCGACTTCGACGGCACCGGCGAGTGGTACATGAACTACGGCATGCAAACGGCGTCCGACGACGTCGACGGCCGTCTTGTGTCGTGGCACAGCTTCGACGGCGCGTGGGATGTCTGGGAAGTCCACCCGTTCGGCAGCGAGATCGTTCTGTGCACGGGCGGCACGCTCGAGTTGGTCCAACGGATCGACGACGAAGAAGTCATCACCGTGCTGGCGCCCGGTGAGTACGCGATCAACGAGCCCGGTGTCTGGCACAGCGCCAACGACTCCGGCCCGTGCAGCGCTGTGTTCATCACCGCTGGCAAAGAGACCGAGAACCACCCGCGCGGATGACCAAGAGCAATCGAGTACGCGTCGGCATCTTCGGCACGAGCTGGTGGGCCGACACCATCTATCTCCCCGGGCTCGACGCGCACGAACAAGCTGACGTCGTCGCCTGCTGCGGCCGCAACCGAGACCGAGCGCAAGCGTTCGCAAACACCTGGAAGATTCCGGGCGTCTTCATCGACCCCGACGAGATGCTGCGCACCGCCGATCTCGACGCTGTCATCGTCGCGACGTCTAACGACACCCATCACGGGCTGACGATGGCCGCGCTCGAAGCTGGCCTGCATGTCCTGTGCGAGAAGCCACTTGGCCTCGACGTTGCCGAAGCCGAAGAGATGGCGCGCAAGGCCCGCGAGGCCGGTGCGATCACGATGGTGCCGCTCACCTATCGCTTCATGCCGATGAATCGCTGGGTGCGCGAACTTGTGGGCAACGGCTATGTCGGCCGGCCGCTGCACATCAATGCTCGTTACTACACCGACTTCGGATTCGATCCGAGCTACAGCTGGCGCTTCGACCGTGAGATCGCCGGTTCAGGCATCATCGGCGACCTCGCCTCGCACTGGGTTGACCTCGCCCGCTGGCTCATCGACGACACCGAAGTCAGCGTCAGCGCGCTCACTCGCAACTTCGTCGAACGCGAACCGCGCCCCGACGGCACGCCCTATGACCAGACCGAAGACAGCGCGGCACTCACGGTGAGCTACGCGTCGGGCGCCTACGGGTTGCTGCAGACGAGCGCGGTCTGTCACGAGGGAACGCCGTTTGGTCAGACGCACCATCTTGAGATCCACGGCGACAGCGGCACCATCTATGCGACGTGTGACTGGGACCGCGTGCAACGGGTCGACGGCCTACGGCGTGGCGACACCGGCGGGCGTCAGCCCCTCCCGATCCCCGACGAGATCTGGGGCGACATCCGCCGCGACGTCGTGCACGACACCTACCGCGACGTCTTCCGGACCACCGATGCCATGACCCGTGGTTGGATCACGGCAATCGCGGCTGGCGAGCCGGTCACGCCGAACTTCGACGATGGGCTCGCGGTGCAGCGGGTGCTCGACGCTGCCGTCGCAAGCGCGTCCACCGACGGAAGCCGGCAACCGATCGAGCAGAGCTAGACCCCTCTCCTCTTCCTTCGATGGCATGACGAGCGAGAGATCGACTCGTTGATCAGCTGCCAGTTGAAAGGTGGCGCATTGGTGCTTCCCATCGCTTGGTGAGGGTGTACATCACGCCGTCGACGCGCCAGTCACTGGTGATCACCGTGCTGCCAACCATCGTCAGATCGGTATCTGCGGGCAAGCGACGCACGAGTGACTTTGCGTATTGGCGCACACGACTCGACCGACACAGCGCGAGTCCGTTGTTCGTCTCGGCGAGCACCCAGTAGTTCGTCGTCGCCATGCCAGCGATCGCCAGGCCGCATGCAGCGAGCACGAGCCGGTTGGTCAGCGAGGTGATGCCGCTCGCGCTGGCCACAACGAACAGCGCGAGACCGGCAAGCACCGAGTACGGCACGAACCAGCGATGGCGAGTGAACATCACGACGACGCGTGAAACCTGTTCGTCGGTGTTGAGCAGCCGCTGCACCGAACGGACCAAGATCGTCTGGCGGATGCTGGGTTTGCTCACTGGCCCAACCGGCGGATGATGTCGTCGACGACCCGAGACACCGGGTTCTCGTCGGTGGGCACCGCTTCGAATCGGGCGTAGCCGGCCGCTCGTTCGGCGAGTAGCTCTTCGATGCGGGCGCGAGGGTCGGCCACGTTCAGGACGGGACGGCTGCTGCGGCGACGCATGACTCGTGCAAAAATGGTGTCGACATTGGCCACGAGGCAGAAGACCCGGTTGCCTTCTGAAAGAAGATCGGCATTGCCAGGGTCGATCATCACGTGACCACCGGTCGAGATGACGTAGCCCTCGTCGCGGGCGAGTTCTTCGGCAACAGACCGTTCGATTTCCCGGAAGCCGGTCTCGCCAAGCTGTTCGAAGATCCGTGGGATCGGGCCATGTCGGCGCTCGATCAGCTGATCGGTGTCGAGATGCTTGAGCCCAAGTCGGTCGGCCAGGACCTTGCCAACGGTCGACTTGCCTGTTCCCATGAAGCCGGTCAGCACGATGTTCTTGGGATCGGTGTTCGTCGGATCGGAATCCGCGGTGGGCTCATTGAGAGCGCGAGACGAAGCAGCGGTCGCTTCGGCGTTCTCATCCCTCATGGCCCTGAGTCTATGAGAGACGCTCGACCGTGCTCGTCGAAACCGTGCTGGTCCAAACACTGCGTGTCGAACCGTCATGAGCACGCGGTGCACGCGGCGCGGTGGGTTGTCTAGATTCTGCGGAAATGGAAATGGCACGCACAGTCGAATGGCACAACGGTGACAAGGTTCAAGGGGCTTTCACCGACGCAGAGATGGACCGACGTCAGCAGCTCCTGCGTGACCACATGTCCGAGCACGAGATCGACGCGTGCCTGTTCACGTCGATCCACAACATCGGCTACTTCAGTGGGTTCATCTACTGCGCGTTCGGCCGCAACTATGGCTTCGTCGTCCGCCAGAACGACGCGGTGTCCATCACGGCTGCGATCGACGGCGGCCAGCCGTGGCGCCGCACGCACGGGACCAATCTGACCTACACCGACTGGCGCAAGGACAACTTCTTCCACGCAGTGCGTCAGGTCACCGGGGGAGCGACGCGGATCGGCATCGAGTTCGACCACGTGAACCTCGCGCTCAAGTCCCAGCTCGAGGCCGAGATGCCGGGCGTCGAGTTCGTCGACGTGGGCATCGACACGATGTGGATGCGAACCATCAAGAGCCAAGAAGAGATCGACCACATCAAGATCTGTACCTCGATCGCCGACCTCGGCGGCGAAGCCTGTCGTGACGCGATCGGCGCCGGCGTGCCCGAACACGAAGTCGCACTTGCGTCGACACAGGCAATGGTTCGTGCCATCGCGAGTCGCTTCGACTTCGTGGAACTGATGGACACCTGGACCTGGTTCCAGTCGGGCCTCAACACCGACGGTGCCCATAATCCGGTGACGAACAAACTCATCGAGTCGGGTGACATCCTCAGCATCAATTGCTTCCCGATGATCATGGGCTACTACGTCGCCCTCGAACGGACGCTCTTCTGCGATTCGGTCACCGACGAAGAACTACGGCTCTGGAACGTCAACGTCGAAGTCCACGAAGCCGGCCTCGATCTGATCAAGCCCGGCGCGCGATGCGGAGATATCGCGTCGACCTTGAACGAGATCTATGCCAGCTATGACCTGCTGCAATACCGGTCATTCGGGTACGGCCACAGCTTCGGTGTGCTGTGCCACTACTACGGCCGCGAAGCCGGCGTGGAGCTGCGCGAAGACATCGACACCGAACTCAAGCCGGGCATGGTCGTCTCTATGGAGCCAATGATCATGATCCCCGAGGGCACACCTGGCGCTGGCGGCTACCGCGAACACGACGTTCTTGTCGTGACCGAAAATGGGGCAGAGAACATCACCGCGTTCCCCTACGGCCCAGAACGGAATATCGTCTCTTCCTGAGGAACAAGATCATCCACACGACGGGTTAGTTGCACCATGGCCGAGACGAAGACCAAGTCGAACAAGCTCACGCACAAAGAGAAGAAGGCCGCCCAGGCGGCCGCCGCTCGCAAAGCCCAACTGCAATGGTGGGTGCTCGGCGGTGGACTCGTGATCGCCACGATCGTTGCGATCGTGCTGATTAGTGTCATGACCGAAGGCAGCTTGCCGACCCAGGGATACGGGGGCCTCTAGCCCCACACGCTGGCATGTCAGTCGGCGTGGTACGAGCGACGATTCGCTGGCGGGTAAGTTTGAGCGATGCGCAAGATCGGTTTGCTCAACGGGCCCAACCTGAACATGCTCGGGACCCGCGAGCCTGAGATCTACGGCTCGAAGTCACTCGATGACATCGTCGCTGACCTGCGCACGTTCGCGGGCGAACGCGGCGCCGCACTTCGCGACCATCAGTCGAACGTCGAAGGCCATTTGGTCGACGCCATTCAAGAGGCCATGACCTGGGCGGATGGCATCGTGTTCAACCCCGGTGGCTACACCCACACGTCGGTTGCGTTGCGCGACGCCATCGCCGGATGCGGCATCCCGGTCATTGAATGCCACATGAGCAATATCCACGCTCGCGAAGAGTTCCGGCAACGATCGTTGCTTAGCGGCGTATGCGTCGGCGTCATCGCTGGCTTCGGCGTGAACAGCTACAAGCTGGCGATCGACGCGCTCATCGGCCACCTCGACGGCTGATCTAGGTCCGACAACCTGCTGCGAGCGTCCTAACAGGGGACACCCGCTAACAGCTGGGCAATTGCTGCCGAAGACACATAGGTGTCGAGTCTGCGGCCAAGGTCTTGGGAACCTAAGCCACTCGCTGCGCGCCTGCTCTTGGGGCTGGCGATTCTCGTCCAGCTCGTCTTGGGTTTTGTCGGAGCTCGGGTCGTTCTCGAGTTCTTCCCGCCCGACCGACTCGGCATCAACCGGTGGGTGTGGTTCATCGCCGTTACCGCCGTCATCTGGCTGCTCGTTTCGACGTGCATCCGCAAGGCGCTCCGATCGCTTTCGGCCGTCACGCTGTTCTGGTTGTCGATGCCCTTTCCGGACAAGGTTCCCAGTCGCGTCCGAACGGTCATGCGCAGCTTCAGCACACGGAAGCGACTTGGGCAGGCACTCGAGGATCCCGATGCGACCGACCTGGGAGCCCATGCCAGCGACCTATTGGCGGCACTCACGAAGCTCACGCGCCATGACCGCCTGACCCGAGGTCACTCGGAACGAGTCCGCGGCTACTCCCGTCTGATCGGCGAACAGATGGGGCTTAGCGACGGCGATCTCGAGCGGCTCGAGTGGGCGGCGCTGTTGCATGATCTTGGCAAGCTCGACGTGCCGAGCGAGATCTTGAATAAGGACTCTGCGCCGAACGACGACGAATGGACGACGCTGCGGGCGCACCCAGCCGCGGGCATGAAGTACCTCGGCCCGCTCGAGGACTGGCTCGGCGACTGGTCGCATGCGCTCGACCAACATCACCTGAGGTACGACGGCAGCGGGTATCCACTCCCGCTCGCGGGCGACGAGATCTCGATGGCCGGCCGCATCGTCGCGGTTGCCGATGCCTACGACGTCATCACGAGCGTGCGCAGCTATAAGGCCGCTTCGACGCACAAAGAAGCCCAGCACGAGATGGCGACGTGCGCGGGGTCGCACTTCGACCCTGCGGTCGTCAAGGCGTTGCTCGCCGTAAACCTGGAACGGCTCCGAGCCGTCGCTGGCTCGTGGGCGCCCCTGTCGTCGGGCTCTTCGCTGCCACGTCCGGTGGGCGGGCTCGGTGTGGTCGACGCGATTGCTGCGGCGACCGTCGCGGTTGCACTCTGGGCCGCGCCGGCTGGCACACTGCCTATCCCGACTCCTGAGCTTGCCGATGGACCACAAGCTTTCGTGCTCGAAGCCGCGCCGACGCCAACCCCCGCCCCGACCGTCGTTGCGGCAGTACCGACCGCGGTGGTTGCGTCGACGCCTGTGGTCGAGGTGCCTCGACGGGGCGAGCGGATCCCTCCGATTGCGACGCCTGTCCCGGCGGCGCCACCGACACCGGCGACACCGACGCCCGTCCCCACCCCCGAGGTGACGACGCCCCAAGCAGCCGCACCTGATCCAACGCCAACGGTCGTCGTCATTGAAGTCATTCCGACCGCGGTGCCGCAGAGCCCTGCGTTCCCGCCGCCTCTCGCGGATCTCCGAGTTGCTCCACCGTTCGTTGTGCCGCGTGCGGCATCGACCCCGACCCCAGTCCCGCCAACTGCGACGCCCACGCCGACAGCAGTGCCGACTGCGACGGCAACTCCCGCTCCAACGGCGACGCCCATCCCGCCAATCGCGACGCCGACACCCACGGCTACGGCGACGCCCATCGCGCCGACCGCGACGCCGACACCCACGGCTACGGCGACGCCAACTCCTACTGCGACGGCCACTCCGGTGCCACC
>CAZEMU010000015.1:35066-43849 GCA_964513315.1 uncultured Acidimicrobiaceae bacterium
CACCCACGGCTACGGCGACGCCAACTCCTACTGCGACGGCCACTCCGGTGCCACCGACTCCTACCCCCACGGCGACGCCAACTCCGACCGCGACTCCGGTGCCGCCAACGCCGACCCCGACGGCAACCGCGACCCCAACTCCTACTGCGACGGCCACTCCGGTGCCGCCTACAGCAACGCCAACGCCAACGCCGACAGCGACTCCGGTGCCGCCAACGCCGACCCCGACGGCTACGGCGACGCCAACTCCTACTGCGACGGCCACTCCGGTGCCACCTACAGCAACGCCAACGCCGACCCCGACGGCCACTCCGGTGCCACCGACTCCTACCCCCACGGCGACGCCAACTCCGACCGCGACTCCGGTGCCGCCAACTCCGACCCCGACCCCGACCCCTACACCCGCCAACGTGCCGCCGGCCGGTGGCGATCAGACCGCCGACCAGCTCGAGGGATCCGCCGAGACCTACACCCTCGGCGCCGAGCTCGACCATCCCGACCCCGAAGGTGACCCGGTCACGATCGTCTCGATCGACCAGGCGCCCATCAACGGCACGGCGACGCTCGCATCGTCGACCGAGCTCACCTACGAACACGATGGCAGCGAGACCACGGCCGACGAGATTCACTACACGATCGAGGACAGTGCTGGGAACCAGGCAACCGCCCGCCTGGTGCTGACCATTCTTGAATCGAACGATGCGCCGACTGTCGCAGGTGGCGTCGCCAACGCGGTCGCAACCGTCGCGATCGAAGTTCGTGTCGACGGGTCCGACGTCGACGGAGTGGTCCAGTCGATGACAGCGACCGGACTTCCCGCAGGTCTCACCGCAAGGTTCGACGCCGGCGCAAGCCAACTCGTGATCGAGGGCACCGCCGCGGCCGCAGTCCGAGACTCGACTGTCTCGGTTTCTGTCACGGCGGTCGATGACGACGGCGCAGAGGCCTCTGGCACGCTCGATCTCATCTTCGACCCGATTGCACTTTCGCCACACGTCGGCCGGGTGCAGGTCACGGAAGTCCTGTTCCGCGAGTCCGAGAAGTGGAACCCGCTGCAACCCAACGACCACACCTACCTGATGGATGAGTTCATCGAGTGGACGATGGTCGACAACATCGATATCGGTGGGTTCCGACTCGCCGACCGCAACCCGTATCTGGCCGGCACGGACTTGGATCGCTACCCGGCAGGCCCTACCTCCTCACTCGACGCCGGCAACGTCGATGAGACCTGGGCGGCGACCGCGGTGTTCTCCGCCGGCGAGATCATCACCACCCCGATTCGCTGGCCGTTCGAAACGTCGTTCCCGGACTACAACGGCGCGAACCGCACGACGATCCCATTCGACAGCTGGTGGTACCCGCAGCCCCCAGGCATCTATTACGGCTTCTTCCCGCCGGACAACTCGAAGTGGCAGGCCTTTAACGACTACGGAGACGACCTCTGGGTGTTCGATGCGGACGGGCTGCTGGTCGACTACATCGCCTGGGACGACGGCACCGGACGCGGTCATGTCGATCGACCGCCCGCCGCGCTCGGCATCTGGGACCCAGCCGTTGAGCAAACGCTCGCCAGCGTCGCCCCCGGCCAGTCAATCTCACTCGCCACGCTGAACCCGGGTGGCAGCCATTCCTCGGCCTGTTGGGAACCGACGGGAAGCGGATTGGCGACCTGTCCCGGTGCGTTCCTCACCCGCGACCGTGATGTAGGCGTCCTCTCGAGGCCAGCATCGCTCTTGCGAGTCTCCTCTCAGGGCCGTCCGAACGACTGACCGGAAACAGCTGCGTCCTCGCCGCCGGTCGCACCTAGACTGATCGAGACAATTGAAGGACGGGGAGCTCGCGATCATCGCCGGGCTGAGAGGACCGAATCGGTCGACCCGCAGACCTGAACTGGGTAATGCCAGCGGAGGAATACCGATGAAGTTCATCAAACTGCTCTCGTGCGCACTGATGTTTGCGCTCATTGCCGCAGCGTGTGGTGGAAGCGACGACACGTCAGCCGAGGCTGACCCGGTCGCCGACACCGACACGGCAAGCGAGTCGACCGACAGCGAAACCGTAGAAGCGGACGACGAGCCCGCAGAAGTCGCTGGCGTCAGCGGGAGCGACGAGCCCTCAGCCGTCGACGATGCTGATGCGACGAGCAGTGCGCTCGCCGACGAAGACGCTGAGCCTGCAGCCGACGACGATGCTGATGCCGGGACCACCGCTCCGGAAGCCACGGACTGCCCGACGATTACGCTCATCACCCACGACTCGTTCTTCGTCAGCGAAGGCACGCTCGAGGCGTTCACCGACCAGACCTGCATTGGCGTCGAGCTCCTCGCTGGCGGCGACGCCGGCCAGCTCGTCAGCAGCGCCATCCTCACCAAGGACAACCCGAACGCAGACGTGCTCTTCGGCATCGACAACACCTTCCTCCAACGAGGCCTCGACGCTGACCTGTTCCTCCCGTACGCCTCGGTCGAACTCGACTCTGTCGATCCGTCGCTGCTGCTCGACCCTGAGTTCCGGGTGACGCCGATCGACTTCGGCGACGTCTGTGCGAACTACTGGACCGAAGCGCTTCCGGGCGAGGTGCCAACGAGCCTCGACGATCTGTTGGACCCGGTGAATGCCGGCCAGTTCGTGACCCAAAACCCTGAGACGTCCTCGCCAGGCTTTGCGTTCCTGCTCGCCACGATCGCCAAGTACGGCGACGGGTGGGAGGACTACTGGCAGGGTCTCGTCGACAACGGCGTGAGCGTGACCGCAGGCTGGAGCGAGGCGTACTACGGCGAGTTCATCGTCGGTGGCGGCGATCGAGCGATCGTCATGTCCTACGCATCGAGCCCGCCGGCCGAGGTGATCTTCGCCGATCCACCGATCGACGCACCGCCGACGGGCGTGCTGTTCGACAGCTGCTACCGCCAGATCGAGTTCGCAGGCGTGCTCGCCGGCACCGAGTATCCGGCCGAAGCCGGCATGCTCATCGACTTCATGCTGAGCCCGACGTTCCAAGAGGACATCCCGCTCAACATGTTCGTCTACCCCGCGAACACTTCGGCTGTACTGCCCGCCGAGTTCGTCGAGTTCGGGCCGCTTGCCGACAATCCACTGTCGCTCACGCCAGCGGAGATCGAAGCGAACCGCGACGCATGGACCGAACGCTGGGTCGAGATCGTTCTCGGCTGATGCGGCTCGATCAGTCCGCATGACTCGAGTGAGGAACACAGCGCTGGCAATCGTGCCAGCGCTGTTCCTCGCCGTCTTCTTCCTCTATCCGGTCGCCACGTTGATCGGCCGCGGGCTGGGTTCCGACATCGGTCGGCTGGGCGAAGTCGTCACCGGCGGCCGCTTCCTGCGCATCATCTGGTTCACGCTCTGGCAAGCGTTCGCCTCGACGGTGCTCACCGTCGCACTAGCTGCGCCGCTGACCTGGGCGGTTGCCAACCGGCGGTTCCCCGGTCGGCGTTTGGTGCGCGTGCTGGTCACGGTGCCGTTCGTGTTGCCGACGGTCGTCGTCGGCGGTGCCTGGATTGCGCTTGCTGATCGGCTGGGGTTGGCTGATGGCTCGATCCGGATTCGCCACACCGTCTGGGCGATCTTGTTGGCGCATGCGTTCTTCAACATCGCCGTGATCGTGCGCAGTGTCGGTGGCTACTGGAGCCGGCTCGACCGCCGTCCTGAAGAAGCGGCCCGAACACTCGGTGCCCGGCCGCGGCAGGTCTTCGTCGAAGTCACATTTCCTCGTATCCGAACCGCACTGTTGTCTGCTGTCTCGATCGTCTTCCTGTTCAGCTTCACGTCGTTCGCCATCATCCTGTTGCTCGGCGGGCCCCGCCGCTCGACGCTCGAGACCGAGATCTTTCGCTGGGCGGTGACCCGAACGGATATCTCAACGGCGGCGGCGCTGTCGGTCGTGCAGATGATTGCGGTCGCTGCACTGGTCCTGTTGAACACCCGCTTGCAGGGCCGTGGAACTCGCCAAACGTTGATCGGCGACCGAGCCATCGCGATCCGAGATGGCCGGGACCGTCTTGCGGTTATTGCCGGGCTTGCTGGCTCAGCGCTGTTCCTCGGCCTGCCGCTCGCATTGCTGCTCGAGCGCTCGCTGACCACCGGCGAAGGCGCCTGGACGCTTGAGAACTACCGCGGGCTCGCCGAGCGCGTTCGACTGCTGCCAATCAGCGGCACCGACGCCTTGCTCAACTCACTGTCGTTCGCTGTGGCTGCAGCGGGCATCGCGCTCATCATCGGTGGCCTCGCCTCGCTCGCCATCGTGCACGGCGGCCGCTTCACCAGCCGACTGCTCGACCTCGGCATGCTGTTACCGATCGGAACCTCGGCCGTCACGCTCGGCTTCGGTGTGCTGATCGCGCTCGACCGTGGGGTCCTCGACCTGCGTGGCTCATGGTGGATCGTGCCGCTCACGCAATCGCTGATCGCGATCCCGTTCGTCGTCCGCTCCGTTGTGCCGGTGCTGCGCTCGATCGATCCACGAATGCGCGAAGCCGCGGCCACACTTGGCGCTCCTCCCCGCAGAGTCCGGCGAGAGATCGACCTCCGCATCGGCGCCCGCGCACTCGCGACTGGCGTCGGCTTCGCGTTCGCGATCAGCTTGGGCGAGTTCGGCGCAACCTCGTTTGTTGGTCGCCGAAGCGATCTGCTCACCGTGCCACTTGCGATCGAACGACTCCTCGGCACTCCTGGCCAGCTGTTGCGCGGCCAAGCGATGGCGCTCTCTGTTGTACTGATGGTGGTGACGGCGCTCGTGGTTCTCATCGGCGACCGGCTGCACCCTGACGGCGGCGGTGTGCTGTGAGTCTCGAGTTGCGCAACGTCACTGTCGACTACGGCTCGAAGCGGGCCGTCGACGCGGTCTCCATCAACGTCGAGGTCGGCTCGGTGCTTGCACTCGTCGGACCGAGCGGTTGTGGCAAGTCGAGTCTGTTGCGGGCGATCGCCGGACTCGTACCGCTTGCGGGCGGCCAGGTTTCGTGGGATGGCGAAGACCTGACGCACACCCCGACCGAGCAGCGGGATCTTGGCTTCATGTTCCAAGACCATGCGCTGTTCACCCATCGCAACGTCGAAGACAACGTAGCGTTCGGACTTCGCATGCAAGGTGTGCCGGCTGCCGAACGCTCAGCCCGTGTCCGAGAATTGCTCGCACTGGTCGGCCTTGACGGATTCGAATCACGGGCCGTCGAGGGTCTTTCGGGTGGTGAGGCACAGCGAGTCGCTCTGGCCCGCGCCTTGGCTCCAAGCCCTCGCATCTTGTTGCTCGACGAGCCGTTGGCGTCGCTCGACCGGGCGCGACGCGACGAACTCAATGATGAGCTCTCCGGCCTGCTCCGAGAGCTTGGCCAGACGGCGATCTATGTCACCCACGATCAGGACGAAGCATTTGCGATCGCCGACGAGGTTGGTGTGATGTCCGCCGGTGAACTGGTCCGCGTCGGGACGCCGTCGGCCGTCTGGTCTGATCCTCGGACCGAGTTCGTCGCTCGCTTCGTCGGCCATGAGACGATCGTCGAACGAGATGGTCGTCGCTTCGCGGTTCGCGATGACGCCATTCAGTTCGCCGACGCCAGTCAAGGCGTCGTCGCCTCGGTCGTGACCTGCCGCTTTCAGGGTGACCGCCACCGCGTCGTGGCGAAAGACGAAGACGGCACTCGATGGAGTGGGTGGTCGCTCGACCCGATCGCCATCGGCGATCGCGTGGGCGTCGTCATCGACGCGGCCCGGCTTGCACCGCTTGAGTGAGCGCAATCGGGGATGGTCCGCCTAGCGTGCTGCACTGATGTGCGCACGAACTCCTGACCGCCTCAATCTTGGGCGAAGCGCATGGTGACCGGGATCGTTCTCGGCGCTGGCGGCGCATTCGGTTGGGCCTGGCATCTGGGTGTGATGCGGGCGATCCGCTCCGAGCTCGACCTTGAGATCCGCGATGCTCGTGCTGTCGTCGGGACATCCGCCGGCGCTGCGATGGCGGTCTCGCTGTCGTCGGGCACTTCGGTCGAAGAGATTCTCGACATCATCGTCACGCCGCCCGACGAGGCGACCATGCAAGAGATGCAACGCCTGCGGGGCGAGCTACGCAGCATCCGCCGATGGCTACGACCGATGGCCCCGAGCCTGGTCCTGCGTCCGGGGCCGGCCGCCGGTTTCCGTGCCTTCGTCGGGCTGCTGCCTGCGGGTCCGTTTCCAACCGGATCCCTTCGACGCTTCCCCGCACCCGCCCGCTGGCCCCAGAACCTGATCATCACCGCGGTGAGCCTCGAGGACGGCCGCCGAGTTGCCTGGGATCATGCGTACGGCCTCGATGTGCACGACGCGATGGAGGCCTCGGCTGCAGTGCCTGCGATGTTCGCGCCCCGCACGATCGGTAGCGAGCGCTACATCGACGGAGCGGTTGCCTCCGCCACGAACGCTGACCTCCTGGTCGGTCGAGGTCTCCGCCGGGCGATCATCTCGTCACCGATGACCCGACCGGGTCGCGGTCCCGTCCGCGTCCGCAGCCGTCGCCAACTCGACCATGAGGCCGACGCCCTGCGTGATGACGGCGTCGAGGTAGTCGTGATTGAACCGACCGCTGACGTCGTCGAACTGGCGGATGGCTACCCACGAACGAACCGAGAGATCGGTCCTCGAATCGTGGAGCGCGCCGAGAGCATCGCCCTTGCGACGCTGCGCCGACAGCTTGGCTGAACGCACGAAGAGAACGGGCAATCACCGGCCGGGGTAGGGAGTGATTGCCCGTCTCTGCGTGGCTGCCGTCACCGTACAGCTGCCGTCGGAACAAGTCTAGATAAATGTCTCAAACTGACGTCTGGGTGACAGACGGCGTTCGCCTGTTCAGTAGACCCGGCGAGCGATCTCCAACAGTTCGACGAGCTCGTCGACCTTGTCGGCATTGATCTTGTCGGCAACTCGGCCGGCTTCGACGTGGATGTTCGACAGGTTCACATCGTCGGCGTAGGGGTTGTCCCGCATGACTTCACCGAAGGCGGTGACCACGGTGGCGAGCTGGAAGTCGACGGTGGTGTCACCCCAGGTCGGCTCGATGTCACGCAGGTCGATGTCCTCATCGATCTCGATGACTTCACGAGTCTGGGGATCTTCCCAGCGCAGGAACACTTCGCCGATGTCGCCTCGATCATCGAGGGTGACACCTCGGCGCAGCGTGACTTCGTACATCGCCGTCACCTGGTGGCCAGCACCGAGTTCGCCGGCATCGACGTTGTCGTTGCGGAAGTCGCTGTCGCGAACGCCACGGTTCTCGAAGCCGATCAAGCGGTACTCGTCGACGACGTCGGGATCGAATTCGACCTGGATCTTGGCGTCGATCGCTGCGGTGACCAAGGTCGAGGTCAGCTCGTCTTCGAACAGGCGCTCAGCCTCGTCGGCCGAATCGACGTAGGCGTAGAAGCCATCGCCATTGTCAGCGAGCTGCTCCATCATCGTGTCGTTGAAGTTGCCCATGCCGTAGCCAACCGTGACGAGCTGGATGCCCTCGTCGGCGTAGCCCCGGATGTAGCGGCTCAGTTCACGCTCATCGGTGACGCCGGCGTTGGCGACGCCATCGCTGGCAATGATCACTCGGTTGATGCCATCGGCGCGGAACGCTTCGGCGGCGAGCTGGTAGCCCTCACGCAGACCGGACTCGAGGTTGGTCGAACCGCCAGGGCGGAGCTCGTCGATCGCGTCGTGGATGCGGCGCTCGTTGCGGACCTCGGTCGGCTCGAGGAGTACGCCCGAATCGTTCGAGTAGACGACGATGGCGACACGGTCGTCGTCATCGAGTTCGTCGACCAGCGTGTGGAGCGATTCCCGAACGAGGCCGAGGCGGTCGTCGCGGTCCATCGAGCCGCTGGTGTCGACGATGAAGGTCAGCGAGACGGGTGGGCGCTCGTTGTCGGCGACGACCTCGGCCTGCACGCCAACCCGTACCAGGATGTTCTCGTCGTCGAATGGCGACGGACCGCCGTCGACGGTGACCTCGAGGCCACGGCGAGGAACGTCGTAGTCGTAGTCAAACCAGTTGATGAACTCCTCGACACGCACGGCTTCAGGAGGAGGCATGACGCCTTCGTTCAACCAGCGACGCACGACCGTGTAGCTGCCCGTATCAACGTCGAGGGCAAACGTCGACAGCGGGTCCTCGCCAGCGTCAATGAACCGGCGATAGCCGTAGTCGGTAAACCGGTTGTCCTCGAGCCGGTCGGGTGTCGGCTCGGGGCGGATCGGCTCGATCTCAGGATCGACGAACAAGCCCTCGGCATCGCCGTCGTCTTCCGGTGCTTCCGCGTCGGTCGCGGCCTCGTTGTCGAGGCGCCCCTCGGCCGCGGACGTGGGGGCAGGAGCGGCCGACGACGTGCCGCTGCCGTCCATCGCTTCCTCTTCGTCCATGGCGTCGTCTTCCATCGCATCGGCTTCCTCGACGGCGTCTCCGAAGCTGTCGTCCACCATCGCTTCTTCGTCGTCCATCGCTGCGTCGTCATCCACACGCAACTCGACTGGCTCCGAGGCGGTGTCCTCGACGGCGTCGGCGGCATCACCAGCAGCATCGCTGACGGTGTCGGTCACGCTGTCGACGGCGTCGTCGGCTCCACCGCAAGCGGTAGCGAGCAAGGCGAGCGTGAGCAGGCAGATCAAGAGCCGGCGAAACAGCCGGTTGTCGGAGGCAGATGTGTACGTCATGTTGGTTGAGACGTGCCGACAGGTCGCACTGGTTCCCGACTCGCCGAAATTCTTCCGGAGCTGGGGGTCCAGAGGGATCGGGCGATGAGTCCCAT
>CAZEMU010000015.1:43949-45323 GCA_964513315.1 uncultured Acidimicrobiaceae bacterium
TCCATCACGAAGTAGTTGGCGCCCAGCTCAACCCAGACCGACAGCTCCTCGAGTAGCTGCTCGGCCGCTGCATCGTCTTCGGGGAGGCTCCGCTCAAGGGTGGTCGACACGTCGATCGCTCCCGGATCACGACCGGCGTCGGACGCCGACGTCATCACGATGTCGAGCTTGCGTCGCCAGATGTCCTTCCAGTCGCCCTCGCCGCGGGCGAACCCATTCCAAATGTCGGCGTGCCGGCCAGCAAGTGGCAGGCCGATCTTCTCACCGCTCGCCCCGATACAGATCGGCGGCACGACGCTTGGCAGCGGCGGTGCCGATGCGCCCTCGATCGAGAAATGTTCGCCCGTGAACGAAGGTTCATCCTCGGTCCACATCAGCTTGCAGATCTGCAACATCTCATCGAGTTGACCGAAACGGACCGATGGCTTCGGGAAGTCGTAGCCGTACGCCTCGTACTCGTCGCCCCGCCAGCCGGCACCAATGCCGAGAATGAAGCGGTTGTCCGACAGCACCTGCAGCGTCGCCGCCATCTTGGCGGTCAGCGCAGGTGGCCGGTAGCCAACCCCGAGCACGTGGTGGCACAGCATCACGTCGGGGAACTTGGCCGCCATCCAGGTGAGCGTCGTCCACGCTTCGAGGAAGGGGTCGGTCTTGGCATCGAAGCCGTAGAAATGGTCGGCGATCCACAGCGAGTCGAAGTGGGGGAGCGCCTCGGGGAGGATGTTGCGCTCTTGGTACATCACGATCGGTTGGTGATCGCTCCAACGGTTACCGATGACCGGTGACAGCCATCCGAACTTGAGATCCTTGCTCACGCCCTGACCGTAGTGGTGCGTCAGTTGCGGACGGTACTCGTTCGGTGAGGTCCACGAGCTCGCGCATCGCTTGGCGTTCTCGCAGATGCAGGCCGAGGAAGATGCCGGCGATGGCGACCAGTCCCAGGAGCGCGCCGGATGAAACCATCACGAGTGCGGGGGCGGGGCAGGTGCCCGCAATGGCCCAGCCGAGACCGAAGATCGCGCCGCCCTTGATGTGGTGCGCCTCGGGCTTTGCACGGGACAGCGCAAGACGCCCGCCGAGCGGTGTGTCGGTGCCGCGGCGCTCGAGCCACCAGAGGATCGGTGCGGACACGAGAATGGCGGAGCCCATGAACCAGGCGATGTAGAGATCGTCGAGTCGCAGGAACGAATGGATCGAGTCGAACTCGTGCAGGTTGGCACCGGCGAGGATGCCACCGAAGAGCGCACCCGTAAGCAACCCGATTGCGTTGAGTCGGCGCTGCTGTCGCACCGGGTGTGAGGTAGTCGTGCTCATAGCGGCGTCACCAGTTGCAGCACTGCGGTGGTTGCGATGGCGGTGGCCATGAAGGTCGCG
>CAZEMU010000016.1:0-28952 GCA_964513315.1 uncultured Acidimicrobiaceae bacterium
CACGAAATCGCACCCAAACGCCCTCAGCGACCGGAGCGCCAGCACAGAGGCGAGCGGCCGATCACGATCGTGGACAACCAACCGAAAAACTGCGAAGGGAAAGAGAACAGCGAGCACCAGATGCCTACGAAGAAGCCGTCCGAACCCGAGTCTTCAGATGATGAAGCTGCGTGACCGCAGGCCTTGCCTACTCCAGGCCGTTTTGCTCGCGGTAGCGGCGGACGATCGAGGTGGCGTCGAGGCGGTTGTCGCCCGCCTGCTGGGTCTGGCCGAGGTAGTCGTGGACCATGGCCGTCAGTGGCGTGCTCGCGCCCATGGCGTTGCCCTCTTGTTGCACGAGGCCGAGGTCCTTCGCCATCCAGTCGACCGCGAAGCCGAAGTCATCGGGGAAGTCATTCGAGGCCATCATCTCGCCTCGGTTGCTGAGGTACCAGGAGCCAGCGGCGCCCTTGGTGACGGCTTGGAGGACGAGCTCCATGTCGAGGCCCGCCTTCTGGCCGAAAGCGATGGCCTCGGCGGCGCCTTGGATTGCTCCGGCACACAGGATCTGGTTGCACATCTTGGTGAGCTGACCGCTACCGACAGGACCGACGAGGGTGACCGCCGACGAATAGGCATCGATGCAGGCCATAGCCGAATCGAAATGACCTTGGTCGCCGCCACACATCACGCTGAGCGTGCCGTTCTCGGCGCCGGCTTGTCCGCCACTGATTGGAGCGTCGACAAAGCCGATGCCTCGCTCGGCGCATGCTGCGCCCAGCTCACGAGCCAATTCGGCCGAGGCGGTGGTGTGGTCGACCAGCACCGACCCCTCGGGCATTGTTGCGAGGGCACCATCGTCGCCGTAACAGACGGCCCGAACATCGTCGTCGCCACCGACGCAGATGGCAACGAACTGAGCGCCCGATGCAGCTTCGGCAGGCGTCTCGCAGGCGGTGCCCGCATGTTCGCCCGCCCACCCTTCAGCCTTGGCGTGAGTTCGGTTGAAAACCCGAACTTCGTGGCCGGCAGATACCAGATGGCCTGCCATCGGGTAGCCCATGTTTCCGAGTCCGATGAACGCTGCAGTCGTCATGGCCGCATGGTGCCACATCGACTCGCTGGCCGCCGGGTTCCTGGGCGGTCAGCTGGTCGGAAGCTGGAAGCCGATCTCGGCACCGCCGCCGAGGCGCTCGTGGACAAACACGGTGCCTCGATGGTCGTCGACGGCCTTCTTCACGATGGCAAGACCGAGACCGGACCCAGACGCAGAACGCGCTTCGTCGGCCCGCCAGAAACGCTCAAAGACCTTGGCACGGTCCTCGGCCGGGATGCCCGGACCTCGATCGGCGACCATGACTCGCCCGCCTTCGACCTGCACTCGGATCGGAGCGGCCGCGTCTGGGGTGTACTTGTCGGCATTGCCGATCAGGTTCCCGATCGCTCGGGTGAGTGCCGCGTGGTTGCCCATCACAAACGACGAGCTCATGTCTCGTTCGACGCGGCGAGCGCTTCGAATCTCGAATTGTGCGAGCGCCGCCTCGGCTGCGGTCACGAGGTCGATCCTCTCAAAGGTCGCCGGATCGTCAGATTCGGTGGCGAGCTCGACAACCTCGCCCAAGAGGTCAGAGAGCTCGCCGAGCTCCGAGCGGATACTTGCCAACGTCATGGTGCGGGTCTCTTCGTCGAGGTTCGGTGCCCGCTGCAAAAAGTCGATGTTGGCCCGAACGCTGGTGAGTGGCGTCCGCAGTTCGTGTGCGGCGTCTTGTACGAGTTGCTGCTGCTGATCGCGGCTCGCCGCGAGCGTCTGCAGCAACTCATCGAACGACGTGCTGAGACGACCGAGTTCGTCGGAGCGGTCGAGGGCGACGGGCCGCGTCAGATCTTGGGTTTCGCGAACCTCCTCGATCGACCGGGTCAAGCGGCGCAGCGGACGCGTCGTACCGCTTGCGACCGCCCAACCGATCAAGCCAGCCAGCGCCGAAAGCGCAACGCTGGCAACGATGACCTGACTGCGGATCTCGCCCAAGACCAGATTTGTCGATTCGAGGCTTTGGGCAACCTGCACCGCGCCATCGCCACCCCCCAAGGTCATCGTCGCCATCCGGAACGGTTCGCCATTGATCGTCTCGGTTCGCAACAACACCGGCGCTCGGTCGCTCGCCATGCTGATGTCGGCTTCCGAAACCGGGAGTGCGATGCCGGTCCGGGCGATCACGACGCCTCTGCTGTCGAGCACTTGCACCACCGCGTCGGCCTCAACGGCACGCTCGACCGAATCGCCATCGACCGAATCGCTCTCGCCAACGAGCAAGTCGTTGTCCTGGTCGTTGCCACGGTTTCGATCATCGGGCCGGGAACGCTGGGGGCGTCGGCGTCCTTCGGCGATGTCGAGGGCACGCTCACGCAAGAACTGGTCGACGTTGTCCTTGATTCGCCGGTCGGTCGATGCCGAAGCGAACCCGCCAGTGAGCAGCGCCGTCAGCGCCACGAGCAGCGCGAACAGGATCGCGAGTCGCGCACTGAACCCAAGCCGCATGCCGGATACCTATTCGACGCGCAGGACGAAGCCGACGCCGCGCACGGTCTCGATCATGCGTGCTGCGCCGGTGACTTCGAGCTTGCGGCGGAGGTAGCCGATGTGCACGTCGAGCGAGCGAGATGAGCCATCGAAGTCGTAGCCCCAGATGCGTTCGTACATGACACCGCGCTCAAGCACGATGCCTTGGTTCAACATGAGCAGCTGCAGGATCTGGAACTCGGTGCGAGTGAGGTCGATCAGCTGACCGTCAAGCGTGACCTCGTGGCGACGAGGGTCGAGCATGAGTTTGCCAATGTGCAACGTCTCCGACTCGTCACTGCGAACTCGACGAAGCAGCGCCCGAATTCGAGCGAGGAGTTCTTCGAGATCGAACGGCTTCGGCAAATAGTCGTCGGCGCCTGCGTCGAGGCCGGCCACCCGATCAGAGATCTCGTGACGGGCGGTCAGCATCAGGACCGGACGTCGATCGTTGCGCTCGCGCAAGCGCCGACACACGGTGAGACCGTCAACGAACGGCATCATCACATCGAGAATCACCAGGTCAGGATCGAGCTCGCTGATGCCTTCGAGCGCTGCGGCACCGTCGTTGACGGTGATTGGTTCGTAGCCCTCGTAGCGCAGGATCCGTTCGAGCGCGGTGCGAATCTCGTCGTCGTCCTCAGCAATCAGGATCGTCGCTGCAGATGTGGTGCCAGTGCCGGTGTTCATTGCCGTCCTCGGTCGATCGCAGAGTACCGAAGCGCCAGACCCGGTTGGGGAAGTAGCCCTGGCGCTCGAGGTTCATCCTCGGTGATCGTGTCGAGAACTGTCGCAACGAAGTGACAAAGAAGCGGCAAGGGCAGATGCCAACTTGATGACTCGCCCGAGCAGACGCCCTCCGCCACGGAATTACAAGAGACTCTGAGATGCCGTTTTCGTTGGCCTTTTCGCCCATCTCATATGGCGCGTGGGTGACGCTCTAGGCCGAGAGCAATCCCGTGATCGGGTCACCGCCAGACGGGAGCACGTCGTTCGCAGGGACGCCGAACCAGCCTTCGGCGATCGTGGCGTAGTAGTCCTCGAACCGGGCGGTCGCCACGACGTTGCCGTCATCGAGCGCTCGCAGGTTCGGCGCTTCGCCATGGATGCCGTTCGTTCCGGGACCGCAGAGCAGCATCGTCGAGGCGCCACCGTGATCGGTGCCGCCGTCGTTCTGTTCGACCCGTCGGCCGAACTCGCTCGTCGTCGCGACCAGCGTGGAGTCGGCCATGCCGAGCTCGCCCATGTGGTCGAGGAACACGGTGGTCGCTTCGTTGAGCTCTTCCATCAGCTGCGCGTGGCGCCACGACTGCCCGACGTGGGTATCGAAACCACCGAGCCGCACGTGCAGCACTCGGACGCCGACGTCCAACGACATGATCTCGCTGGCGAACCGCAGCTGTTGCCCCAGGTCGGTCCACGGGTAGCGCTCGTCGCCATCGGACTCCATCTGGGCGATCGACTGCGAGAAGCTGGTCATGTCGGCAAGGCCTTTGCGAGCTGCGTCGTGGGCAGGTCCATCCGACGCCGAACCTTGCGCCAAGGCTTCGACGGTGCCGCGGTAGCTCATGATCCATGGGTCGTTCTCACGGAAGATCCAGTTCGCACCTGGGTCGGTGAGACCCACCGTGACGGCCTTGTCGGCCAGCAACGCAGGCGCCGGACCACCAGACAACGAGATGCCGGTCACCGGTGCGCCGACATCGAGCTGATCGCACAGGCGGCCGAAGAAGCCGGTGCTCAGGCGGCTGCGCTCAGCACTATCACCACGCCACCACCGCTGCTCCATCTCGAAGTGGGAGAAGTCCGGTTCGTTGCTGCCGACACCGACAACACCCGCGATGCCGAGGCCGGTGAGACCAGCGAGGTTGGGGTGCCAGCCGAAGTTTCCGGCGGCGTTGATCAGTTCGCTGTCGTCGGTCACCAGATCCGGCCGCACGTCGCGGAGCCGTCCGTCGCCGTACGGCTGCAGCATGGCCAAGCCGTCGTTGCCGCCTTGCAACTCGATGACGACGAGCGTGCGGTCTGCATTGATCGTGGGTGCGGGCCGAACCACGTCGTCATCGAGTTGCTGGTCGGGCGGCGTCGTGCCGAGTTGTTGCAGGGCCGGGGAAGCGCTGCAACCAACGGCGCCGAGCGCTCCGGCCGAACCGAGCAGCGCTAAGAAGCGGCGTCGGTTCAGTCGTTGAACGTCGTCGGATGCGGAAGAAGTGCGGCTCATAGCAGTGTGAACTCCGGGGTGACGATGGCGGTCAGAAGCAGCAGCTCGAGTCGGCCGTCGTACTCGGAGACGTCGGCTTCGATCTGTTTGAGTGCGGCCTGGGTGGACTCGGAGGGGTCGTAGATGCCGCAGCGAGCGAGCACGGCGTCGACGGTCGGCTCGATCTCGTCGTAGAGCCGCTCGGGCATGTCCCAGTCCATGGCGACGCTCGTGCGGGCGATGATCTGGCTGGCCGATGCCCATCGGTCGTCAAGCGGCCATCCGGCAACGTTCGGCGGAAGGAACGGCATCTGGCCGAGCACCTCCAGGTGCCATCTTTCGTCTTGGTCGAAGAAGCCGCCCAGGCCGAGCGCTTGGCGAGCAGCGATCAGCCACTCGACGGGCTGGCGAGCCCGGGAGTGCGTCGCGGCCAGGAAGTCATCGCCGCGAACCATCTCGGCGACGAGCGGCTTGATCTCCATGCCGTTGGCGACGAACACGGCCGCGAGCTCGTCACGGCGATCGTCGGTCAGGTCCGGGCCGACCAGGTGGTGATAGATCCGAGTGGCGACGTGCTGGGCGCACGAGGGGCGGGAGCAGACGAACTCGATGAACTCGTCAAGGTTCCAACGCCGCCGCTCCCCCATGAACGTCACGGGCCGGGTGTACGCCTGGTCGGCCTTGTAGTGGACCTCGGCGGTTTCCCAGTCGACCCACCAACCGCTCAGGATTCGGGCGGCGGCCCGGACGTCGTCTTCGGTGTAGCCACCGTTGCGTCCGAGCGTGAACAGCTCGAGGAACTCACGGGCGTAGTTCTCGTTGGGGTTCGTGCCCCGGGACTCGGCCCCGTCGAGATAGAGCAGCATCGCTGCGTCGGTCGTGACCTGGCGCATGAGCGTCGGGAAGTGGCCGAGCGCATGCTGGCGGAACAACTGATATTGGCGCCACATCATCGCCGAGTCGGCACGCTCATTGCTCGACGTCAGGTGGGTCGACCAATACCAGGTCATCCGTTCGTGAATCGGGTTCGAACCGTGCACCATGTCATTGCCGATTGACGCCACCGCAAGCTCGAACAGCTTGTAATCGTCGTCATCGTCCTCGCTCAGGTTGAAGCCGTCATAGAGCTTTGCCTCGGTCCGGTACTCGATCGCCTCCCGGGAGAGGAGCTCCTCGATGAGCGCCTGCGGGCCGTGTTCCTCCCAGGCCTCGACGGCGCCTGGTGTCGGCCCAAATCCGCAGCGGCGGAACACGTGGGCGATCTGTTTCCGGATCTCCGGGGTGGTCATGGCTCGAACGTACGGAAACGTTCATGAAGTGGCCGTGAACCGGGCCTTCATGTTCTCTTCATGGTTTCGGTGCGAGACTGTCTCGATGCGCCTGCTGGTCGTCGAGGACGACGTCGCGCTCGGCCAGATCCTGGTGCGAGGTTTGAGTGAAGAGGGCTACGCCGTCGATCTCTCAACCGGCGTTGTCGACGCTCGACACAACGCGCAAACCCACCAGTACGACTCGATGGTCATCGACATCGGACTTCCCGATGGAAACGGTCTCGATCTATGCCGCTCGCTGCGTGACGAGGGCGACCAGACACCCATCTTGATGCTGACTGCTCGTGATGGGCTGAGCGACAAGGTCGGCGGACTCGATGCTGGCGCTGACGACTACTTGACCAAGCCGTTCGACTTCCCCGAACTGACCGCACGGGTCCGGGCACTCACCCGTCGCCCACCGCAGACGCACAAGACCGTGCTCGAAGCGGGCGAACTGTCGCTCGATCCGTCATCACGACGTGTCTGGCGTGGTGCGATCATCGTGCCGCTGACCGCTCGCGAGTTCTCGCTGCTCGAGCGCATCATGCGCCAGCCCGACGCGACCCATACCCGCACTGAGCTGCTCGAAAGCGTGTGGGACGCCAACTACGACGGCCTTTCGAACGTCGTCGACGTGCACATCGCGAATCTGCGTCGCAAGCTTGAGATGCCCGGCAGCCCTCCTGCCATCGAGACAGTGCGCGGTGCCGGGTACCGCTTGCATCCCGACCTGATCGCCGACCCCGCATGAACAGGTCTTCCCAATGAACTTGCGCACGGTGCGAGTGCAGCTGACGGTGCTGTTCACCGTCATGGCGGCGATCGCCGTCGCGGTCATTGCCTGGCTTGCCATCAGCGAGGGCCGCAACGGCATCTTCCTGTCCGCGGAGCGAGAAGCCGAACAGATCGTCAAAGACGCGGCGATCACCCAGCTCACGGGGCGAGAGATTTACCTGCCCAACACGTGGACGGTGTGGATCAACGACGACGAGGACTGGCGCAGCACCGAACCGTTCGACGAGGCGTGGGTCGAGCCGCCGCTGTTCTCATTCGTCGAGTCGTCGTGGGACTGGCCCGCCCATCACCGCTTCCAGCAAGACGGACCATGGCTCGCCTACAGCGAACCCGTCAAGGACGGCCAATGGGTGGTCTCGGCTGTCGACCTGTCCGACTTCGTCGAGGATGCCGACGCGCTGCGATTGCGGATCATCCTGGCTGCGGCCGCTTCGATCTTGGCGATGGCTGCGGCCGGCTACTGGCTCGCCGGACGTTCACTTCGCCCTGCACGCCTCGCAATGGCCCAGCAGCGCGACTTCATCGCCGACGCGGCGCACGAGCTACGCACGCCACTCGCGGTTATTCAAGCGTCAGCCGGCCACACGCTGAGCCGCCCTCGCTCCGACGACGAATACCGAGATGCCCTCGGCGAGATCATGACGGCGACGACCCGAGCAGGATCGTCGGTGAGCGAACTGCTTGAACTCGCCCGCCTCGACGCCGGGCAAGCACAACCGCGGCTGGCGCCGCTGCGGCTCGACCTGCTCCTCGAAGAGGTGGCCGCTTCGATTCGCATGGACAACACCGAGATTCGGGCCCAGGTCGGCGAAGCGATCGTCGCCGACGCCGACTACGCGCTGTTTCGCCAGGTCGTCGAGACGCTGGCTCGCAACGGCGCGAACCGCTCCAGCGATGTCGTGCTTCGGGCTGGCCATCTCGACAAGAAGATCCGACTCGAGATCGCCGACAACGGGCCCGGCTTCGACGAATCGGTCCTGCCGTTCGTCTTCGATCGTTTCCGTCGGGGCGACAGCCTCGGCTCAAGCGGGTTGGGCATGGCGATCGCCAAGAAGATCGTCGAAGCCCACGGCGGCACGATCGCGGCTGCGAATGGCCCCGAACACGGTGCCCTCGTGACGATCGATCTGCCGACAAGCAGCGACTGACCTACCTGCGCGATACACGTAGGCCGGCAGAGTCGGCTACTCCGTAACGAAGTCGATGAGTTGCTCGACGCTGTTAACCAGCGGCGTCTCGACGTCTTTCCACGACGAGACCTTGCCCAAGACGAGCTTCCAGAACTGGGGTGGCTCCATGCCGATTCCGAGACGCTTCAGCACGCCCTCTTTCCACGGCTCGCCCTTGGGCACCGTCGGCCACGCCTCGATGCCGATCGCCCGTGGCTTCACGGCTTCCCAGATGTCGACATACGGATGGCCGAGGATCAACACGTTCGGGTCATGAACCTCGGCAGCGATCCGACTCTCCTTGGAACCATCGATCAGGTGGTCGAGGAGCACACCAAGGCGCTGCGTGTCGTGCGGCCCAAACGCTCGCACCCGAGCGGCCAGGTCGTCAGCCCCTTCGAGCTGTTCGACGACGATGCCTTCGTAGCGGAGGTCGTCGCCCCATACCCGCTCGATCAGTTCGGCATCGTGAATGCCCTCGACCCAGATCCGGCTCGGTCGAGCCACCCGGGCCGACGTGTCGTCTGCGGCGATCGACCCCGATGCGGTGATCGACGGAGGAGGCGGCGCCTTGGGCAGCAGCGGTGACCGCAACGCGACCAGCTCGCCCTCATGGCGGAAAAGCCCTGGAACGGGATCGAACGCCTTCTCGGCGCCGAGCTGATCCTTGATCACGATCTCGACGCCCTCAAGGAACCGCACGACGCGACCTTTGGTCTGGGTCGGCGTGTGTTCAAGACGCATGCCCGGTTCGACGAACAGTTCCCGCTTCGCCAAGCCGGTGCGCTTGCGGTCGCCAATGTCGTCGAGGGGCTCAAGAATGCCGTCGTCGATCACCGCATGAGACTAGAAGCCGGTTCTGCCCGGATCGTGGCAACGCACTGGGTAAACGTCACTCGTACAGATGGCAACGCACAACGGCACGAGCGGTACCGTCGAGACAGATGGCTCGGCGCACACAGGACTCCAACTCGGCGTCTTCGCGGCGACCGACGACACGAGCTGCCCTCTCGTCGCTCCAGATTCCGGCCTACCGAACCTTGTGGTGGGCGGGCGTCTTCTCGTTCATCTCGGTCCAGGGCCAATTCGTACTCCGTGGGCTCCTCGCCTGGGACCTGACCGAACGCGAGGGCGCACTCGGCCTCGTGTATCTGGTGTTCGGCCTCACCATGCTCATCTGCACACCGTTCGGTGGCGTCGTCGCCGACCGGGTTCCCAAGAAGACCGTGCTGCTCGTCACCCAGGCGCTGATCGCCTCGGCGGCCGGCTTGATGGCTCTGGTCGTGATCACTGGAATCGTCACGTTCTGGATGCTGCTGCTGGCCTCGATTGCCCAGGGTTTGGCCTTTGCGTTCTACGGACCCGCTCGGGTCGCCATGAGCGCCGAGCTCGTCGGTCGCGACCAGCTCGGCAACGCGATCACGCTTTCACTGCTCAGCATGAACAGCACCCGTGTCTTCGCCCCCGCACTCGCGGGCATCCTGGCCGGAATACCGGCGATCGGTATCGGCGGTGCGTATCTGCTCTCGACCGTCGCGTCGATCGCGTCGCTCGTCCAGATCTTCCGGCTCCCGAACATGCCCGCGGCTGCCACCGAGCGTCGCAATCCGTTCAAGGAAATCGCTGCCGGTGTGCGCTACGTCCGCAATGACGACCGTCTCCGACGCATCGTCGTGGCTTCGTTCTTCGTGATCATGTTCGGCTTCAACTATGTGGCTTTCATTCCGGCTCTCGTCGAAGGCATCTTCGACCTGAACGACACCTGGGTCGGCCTGGTCAGTTCGGCCAGCGCGATCGGGGCCGTCGCCGTGTCGTTTCCTCTCGCCGCCAAGGCCGATGGACCGGGCGGGTTGCGCATCATGATCGTCAGCGGCGTCGGGTTCGGAATCGGTGTCATGCTGCTCGGCGGCGCACCGTCGATCTGGGTTGCGTTCCTGATCGTCATCGGCATCGGCGGGTTCACAACGGCGTTCCAGTCGATGTCGAACACGCTCGCTCTGACGCAGAGCGACGACGAGATGCAAGGGCGCGTGCAGTCACTCATGCAGCTGTCGTTCGCTGGTTTCGGCATCGCCGCCGCGCCTATTGGCGCCCTCGCCGAGGTCATCGGACTCCGGTGGGCGCTCGTGATGATGGGAGCCGTCGCCCTCACCGCAACGGCGATCTTCGGCACGCTCGAACGCAACGTCGTCCGCAAACCTGCCTATACCTAACGGCGAGCCGCTACTCAGCTCAGCGGGAAGTAGCCGGGCACCTCGTGCGGATGGCTGTCCAGGTGCACCTTGGCCTCGGGCGCGCCGCTGAAACGGCCATGCGTCCACCGGATCTCGACGTGACCCTCGATCGAGAACGCCTGCGGCGCCTCAGGCAGCTGAGGAGCTTCAGATGAAGCTGGCGCGATCGCTGGTCGTTCAACGACATCAGCCCGCCAGCGCACCATGGGTTGGCCAGCGGCTTCGGGCCATGCGTCGAAGGTGCGGACCTCGTAGCGGCTGCGGAAGTCCCACGGCGTGCCCACCCGGTACCGAAGCGGGTCGCCCGACGTCGTCGCGCCCAGCACGAAGTACGGCGCCGCCTGCAGCCGCAACAGACGCCACAGCATCGACTCGCGCTCACGGGCCGTCCGCAATGACGTGCGCCACCGCTCCGCTGACGCCGTCGCCACCGCCATCGAGAAGTCTTCGTAGGCCCGCTGCGACGTCTCGGGCAACCGGCCCCGCTTCGGAAGCGCCGCCTTGAGCGCCAACCGATCTGGCTTGTCCAAGTCCGCCACCGCGGCCGGCAGGCCACCGACTTGGGTATCGAACAGGCACGCCTCGTAGAACGCTTGGTACGGCTGCGGTGCCGTCGTCAGGAACCAGTCGCTCCCCCGCTCGACCCGGCGCTCGGCCAACGATCGATCGAACAGATGCGACGGGCTGACGTTGTGCAGAATCGAGCTGCCGTACTTGCACGACACCAGATACACGTGATCGACCCGCAGGTCAGCTGGCACTTGCTCGTACCCGGGCGGTTTGTGCGGACCCTTCCACTCGACGGTCCACGGCGGCCGGCCTCGGAGACCATCATCGGCCCGAGCGAAGATCCGCCCGTTCTCCCACGCGGTCTCGAACTCTCGAGCATGCGTGCCGGCCTGGCGAGCCGCATCGAGGCGTTCGTAGTGCTCGGTCGTCAGATTGACGACCGACATCGGCCGTACCAGCAGCGCTTCGTCGAGATCTCGGAACCCGAGCATTGCGAGTCCGGTAATGATCTCGGTGATCTCGGTTCGGATCGCAGCCATGACTCGGACGACGTCCTAGAGCTGCTCGGGGTCGTGGCCCTCGAAGAGCCGAGATGTGCGAATTGCCATTGATGCCAACTCGTCGTCGAGGCTGCGATCGCTCCAGACCGGTACAAACTCGTCGTAGACATCGATCGTCGTACCAGTCGCATCGATCCAAGCAAGCACGGCCTCGGGCCACCGTTCATGAAGAAGATGTGCTCGGACCGTAGTGATCGAGGACCCAAACACTACGGGGTCGGTCGCCGCAACGATCTTGAGGGCAATCAGACGCGAGATAACCGCTGCGTTCTCGGCCAAGAAGATCTGGGGCGTGTCGTAGTTGACGACCGCCCAGGCACCGGGCGAAGTCGACGTCGCAGCCATCAGAACAGGGTTTCTGGTTCGGCCCGGTTCATTGGTTCGGGCGAGCCGACGGCGCGTCCGTCTCGGGCGTAAGTGCGTAGGCGCTCCTGCCCAGCTGCGGACAGCATCTCGATCGCATCGAAGACGACCCGATCGTCGCTGACCTGACACGCCTGCAGGGCTCGCCAACCGGCACCGCTGGCCGGCTTGCTCGTCGTGAGCAGCACGAACGGCACGTCGTGTGCATCAGGATCGAAGCTACGAGCGGCCGCCTTGCCCAGCGACTTCCAGAGCGTGTCGGTGCGCCGAAGCCCGTCGCGTTCGCTCGTGAACGAACCCGTGACGTCGAAGTGCCACAGCGCTCCATCCTCAGAGGTCGCCGTGATGTCGACCTGCACGCCACAGCGGAGCTTGGTCTTTTTCTCACTGACCGAACTGAAGCCGCATTCCTGCAGCACAACCCGAGCAAGGTCTTCGGCCTTCATGCCCTCGCGAACCGCTCGAGCCTGCGGGTCGAGTCCATCATCGTGTTCATCGGTCGACGACTTGAAGGCCGGGATGACCACTTGGAGCGCTCGACCATCGCTGCGTCGCCGCTCCGAGCGCTCTCGTTCCTCGGCCACGCGAGCGTTCGCGATGTCGAGGTACTCCTGCTCGGTCTCGCAGCCCACGAAGTTGCGACCCCCACGTACTGCGGCCACTGCCGTCGTGCCCGCTCCCATAAAGGGATCAAGCACCAGGTCGTCGTAGTAGGTGTAGAGGTCAATCAAGCGTTTCGGTAGCTCGATCGGAAACGGCGCTGGGTGACCGATACGGGTTGCGCTCTCGGGAGGGATCTTCCACAAGTCATAGGTGGCCTCCATGAACTCTTCTTTGAAGATCGATCCCTCGCAGGGCAAACCCTGCGCTGCGCGAGCACGCGCAGGAATCGCTCGATCGAATCGACCCTTGCTGGCAACAATGATGCGCTCCGTGAGGTCGCGAAGCACCGGATTCGATGCCTTCTGGAAGGAGCCCCACGCCGTCGAGCTGCTCATCCCATCGCCCTTCTTCCAGATGATCTCGCCCCGCAGCAGAAGTCCAAGATCTTCGAAGATGCGCAGCACGTCGGCCGCTTGTGACCGATAGGGCTTGCGGCCAAGATTCGCGACGTTGACGGCGATACGGCCACCAGGTTCGAGTTTGCGCACACAGTGGGCAAAGACTTCGTGGAGGATCTCAAGATGGTCGCCGTACTCGGCGGGCACGTGGCCTTGGCCCATGGCCTCTTCGTAGTCCTTGCCAACGAAGTAGGGCGGCGACGTAACGACGAGCGCCACCGAATTGTCCTTCACCGACTGCTCATCTGCGAGTACCTGCTGGGCGGTACCGAGGAAGATTTCGTCATTGAAGGGACGGTCGTTCGGATGAACAACGGTCTCATCTGACGACACCTCAGGAGGTACAAACCGGGCGTAAAACGCCGAACTGTCATGGCTCTCTCGGGCCCCGGTGCCGAATGATGCCGTCTCGGTTTTCTGGCGGGCTGAATTATCGCTCATAGCCAATCGGCCTCCTCGTATGACTCTATGGCGGACCCTACGAGAGGGGTGTGACACCCTCGGATTCGTTACGCCGGCTTCCTCACCGTGCTCGCACCCGGCCCGACCGCCGGGCTGCAGGTCCAAAATCCGGACGGCGAGTGGATCAACGTGCCCGTGATCGAGGACACCTTCGTCATCACCCTCGGCGAGATGACAGCTCACCACGGCGATGTGGTCGGCGCGAGCTAGCAAACTGCGAAACTTCGCCGCCGCGGAGCACCTCGACCAGACGCGTGCGGCCCTCGGCCTCTACGATCGAGTCATGAGCAACTACGAAGTCGACGACGCCGAGCTCCGTGAGCGCCTCACCCCCGAGCAGTACGCGGTGACGCAACACGCCGGCACCGAACGTGCCTTTACTGGCAAGTACTGGGACACGACCGACGCGGGCGCCTACAACTGCATCGTCTGCGACGAGGAACTGTTTTCGAGCGACACCAAGTACGACGCTGGCTGTGGCTGGCCGAGCTTCTATGCCGCAACCGACGACGCCAAGGTCGAACGCAAGGTCGACCGCAGCCACGGCATGGTCCGTGTCGAAGCCCTGTGCGCCAAGTGCGGCGCCCACCTGGGTCACGTGTTTCCCGACGGCCCTCAGCCGACCGGCGAACGCTTCTGTATGAACTCTGCCTCGCTCAACCTCGAAACTGCTGACGCAGACGAGTAGCGGAACCTAAGCCCCGCCGTCGGTGGCCGTCGACCGGTCGATGACTGCGAAGACGGCGCCCCAGGGGTCCATCATGCTGGCGGCCCGACCAAACGGCGTGTCGTTCGGCGCCATCGTGACCGTGCCGCCGTTCTCGGCCACGTACGAGGCCGCTGCATCGGCGTCGGCGACCACGAAGTTCACCTGCCAATGCGACGGGACCTCGGCAGGCACCATCGGCGGAAGCGCCATCGTGCCACCCGTCGGCGTGCCGTCGTTCGAGAAGATCGTGTACGACATGTCGCCCATGTCCATGACCTCGCTGGTCCAGCCGAAGACCGTCTCGTAGAACGCCGTCGACGCGGCAACGTCTCGGCTCAGGCAATCGAACCAGCACGGCGCACCGACCTCGTCCATGACCTTGAGGCCGCTGTCTCCTTGGCCTTCGAATAGGCAGATGACGGCGCCTGCCGGGTCGGCGATGACGGCGATGCGGCCATCGTCGGGGATCTCGAACGGTTCCTGGAACACCGCTCCGCCCGCTGCGGTCGCTGCGGCGATCGTGGCGTCGGCATCGACCACGTTGACGTAGACCGACCACACCGGGGGCATCTCGCCCATCTCAGGCGTGAGCTCCATCGCGCCGGCAACGGCGTCTTCGCCCCGCAGGTAGATCGCATATGGCGTCTCGCCGTCGGTGACCGCAGTCCAGCCAAACAGTCCGGCATAGAAGGCCGAGGCTGCATCGAGGTCGACCGCAGCCAGGTCGACCCAACTGATGGCGTGTTCTGCGTGTTCGTCAAATGTGACCATGCGCCGAAGCTACAACAGCCATAGGACAGCTTGCCGAGCGACCGCTCATCCCGCTCTATTCGGCCCGGCCGAGCAGCTCAAGCACCTCGTCCAACCCAGGCGCATCGGTCCCCTTGAGCGGGGCGAGGTGCTCGTAGATCTCGGCGCCGGCCTCGGCGAAACCTGCCGGCAGACCCGCTGCCGCGAACGCATCCGCGATCTGGTGCATCTCGCCGACGAAACGCCACGCCTTGGGGCCGGTCCCGGCCGCGGCGCGTTCGGAGCGGGCAACCATTCCGGGTTGCGAGAGGTTCCATTCCTCGACGAGTGCTTCGTCGACCCCCTCGGCCGCGGCGAGCGAGCGAATCGCGAGCGCCATCGCGGAGCCGATCTTGGTCCAGCTCGCATACGCCATCTTGAGCGCCGAAGCCGCCCCCGGCCCGCCGTCGATCATCCGTGCGTCGACCGCACTCCCCTCCCACAGCTGCGCGACCGACGAAGCCTGTTCCCCGCTGAGGTAGAGCCGGGTCGTTCCTGGCTTCGACGCGGGTGGACCGATGACTGAGCCGTCGACATAGTTGGCGAAGTGGCCAGCCACGCGACGAGCGGTCGCGGGGCTGATCGCATTCGCGTCGACGTATACGCCGTCAAAGCCCGCACCAGCAACCTGTTCTGCCATGGCCTCGGCCGCAGCGGGCGGGCAGATCGACACGACGCACGATGCCGCCGCAAGCCCATCGGTGAGTGAGCCCGCGTCGTTCAGGCCAGCGGCGAGAGCCCGCGCAACCGTGTCCGGAGAGCGACCTTCGGACACCCAAAGCGCATCAGTACCGCAGGCCGCGGCCAGGGAAACACCCATCATTCCTGGGTGCAAGAACAGCACCGAATCGATCTGCATCTCCCGATGTTGACACGGTCCATGCGGCCCAGACGTGTACCTGATGAGCTCGACGGGCCAAAGAGACCTGTGGGGTAGGCGTCGCGCTCGCTGAGCCAGAGGGCCTTGTGACCCATGCGAACGACTCATGCGCGGGGTATGCAGGCCGACGGCCACAACGTGAGACTGACCCGACTTACGCGCCTTGAGCTGATCGGCATCCTCTTCGGACTTGCCGCACTCGCCCTTATGTTCACCCGCATGGGTGGCGGCAGCGAGACCGACGCGCTTGCCCTGCCGAGCCTCGAAGAGGCCACCGGCGACGAATTGGATAGCTTCGACGACTTTGGAAACGATGGCCCATCGCTTCATGGCGAGGATCTCATGGGCGAACCGACCGACGAAGACCTCGAGCTGACCGAACTCGCGTCCGATGCAGACGATGCATTGTTCGACGTTGAGGATGATCCCCTGGCCGAGGGCATCGACCCGCTCACCGGCCGCATCAACGATGGTGAGCCGATCCAAGGTGAGCCCATCGAAGGTGAGCTGAGCGATGATCCCGAAGGGCCCGTTGCGTTCGTCAATGGCGACGAAGGCGGCGACCCGTTCCTCGTCACGGGCAATGAGATCGACACCGGCCTGGACGGCCGCGAGGACAGCGTCATCATCATCGACGGAGACGGCGGCAACAACGACGGCGTGATCGTTGTTGATGCCGACGGCTACTCCTTCGCCGATAGCGATCATGATGGCGACACGGTGATCATCATCGAGAATGACGAGCTTTCCGGCTCCGCCGTCCCTGAGTTCTCGTCGAAACCTCCGGTGGCGACGTTCGAAGAGGCCGCACCTGAACCCCCAGCCTCTCCAGAGATCGTCGGCACCATGGCCGACAACGCCGATGTTGCTGCCGCACAAGCACTGCTCTCCCAGTGGCTCGTGAACAACGACGTCAGCGGCGCCCGCCTCGGTTTCGCCTTCCCCGACGGATCCCGGACCTACCTGACGGCGGGCACGGAAGAGGACGGCGCTGAGCTTGATCCCGACGGTGAGTTTCTTGCGACCTCGGTCACCAAGACCATGACCGCCAGCATCGTGTTCAACCTGGTCAGTGAGGGCGTGCTCTCGCTCGACGATCCAGCGCCGACGCTCGGCGCTGTGCCGGACTTCGGCTACAACGGCGCCTTCACGGTGCGTCAGCTGCTGCAGCACACGAGTGGTCTCGCTTCGTATCAGTCCTCGCCCGGATGGAGCCAGGACATGGAGCTCAACGCCCTCACGGCGCTTCAGCTCGCCGACGACGTCGACCTGGTCGACGCGCCAGGCGCTCACCGCGACTACTCGAACTCGGGTTACCTCTACCTCGGGCTGCTCTCCGAGCAGTTCACCGGCACCCCGTTCCATGAACTGATCCAGAACCGAATCGCTGGCCCTCTCGGGCTCGAGTCGACCCGCATCGACGGCGCTCGCCGTCCCGGCTGGGTCGGCTACTCCGCGGGCGGCCTGATCTCGTCCGTCCCCGATCTGCTCACCTGGGGCTCGGCGCTCTACCGCGACGGATCGGTCCTCGAACCCGCCCAGCTCGACGCGATGCTCGATGTCGACAACGAGCACAGCACCGGGCTCGGCGCCAACGTGATCTGCCCGTGTGGCCTGCGAGACGGCAGCCTCCGGTACACATCGATCGGCCACGACGGCGGCAGCGTCACACTGCAGCACTCACCGGCAGATGACATGATCACGTCGGCGAAGTTCACCGAGTCCTTCTGGACCGACGATCTGGCCCAACGCGATGTCCACGGCCTGCTGCGGGAGCTGCGCTCGATCCTCACTGCAAGATGAGCCTCAGTGGAGATGCGGCTGCATCCGACGAGTCGCGAGGCTTCGTTGGCGATCAACGCGCACCTGGGACTGGTCAGTTCCGGCCTAAGCGCTCGACGAGCTCACGTAGTCCAAGATGTTCTGCGTGACCCGATCGACCCTGTGGTCTCGGCCCAAGCCGTAGACCCAATCGGTCGTGCCGGCAGTAACGACGGTGCCGCCGCTGGCTCCGAACGGACGACACGTCGCGAGCACGGCGGTGCCTTGGCGCACTCGGCGCTTGTTGTCGTCGGTGACGCCGCCGTAGAAGCGGTCGGCGAGGAACTCCAAGTCGCCCTGGTCCGACAGCGCGGCGATGGACTTTGGATAGTCCCCCACGCCCAGGTTGCCAGCCATCGCGAGGCCGACGATCGTCACGTCCTCGGGCATGCCGGGCACCGGCCGCACGTACGGCTCGTGGTACTCGTCGAGCTGGACCGGGCAGCCGACGGTCTCGTAGCCGACGATGCCATGGTCGCCTCCGAGTAGATCGCCCCAGCCGAGGTCGGTGCCGTCGAACATCCAGTGGCCGGGCTTGGTGACGGTGAAGCCTCCCGTACCGTTCGCGAGCGCGTTGCCGAACCGGTGGTAGAGGCCGAACACCGAGCCAGCGCCGATCGTCGACCACTCGGGCCTGCCGACCAGTGGATCGCACCACAGGCCCGCCATCGTTGCTTCGGCATCGGTGCCCACCACGGGGTCGTCGAGGTGTGCCCGGTACTTATGGCACACCATGTGATCGAGCCCAGGGTCGCCCGCGTCATCTTCGAGCCGCACCTGCCAGAACATCGTGTTGCCACTCAGCGAGACATAGTTGCCGCCGCCCTTGATGTGGTCGTCGATCGCGTCTCGCGCTGCGGCCGTCCAGTACTCGTCATGACCGACGCCGAGCACCACGTCGTAGCCATCGAGGCAGCCTGGCTCGTGCAGGTCGGACGACACCGCCATGTCGAAGCCGAACCCGCGCTGCTCAGCCCATTCGACGAAGCGGCGCTCGTGCGTGAACCACCCGGTCGAGCCGACCGCCGACGTGTAACCGTTGGCCATGCGCCAGGCCTGGAAGATCTCGCCGTCGGAATCGTCCTCTTCTCCGAACCGCACCGGCCGGGCTTTGCGATCGTCTCGATCTTCACCGTCTCGAGCGAGCAGGCCTCGGGCCCACGGCCGACGAAACGACACCCGGTGCCCGCCCGTGTACAGGCTCTTGCCGCCCCAGGTGTTGTAGGCATTCCACGTGTTGGTTGCCAGCACGAGCAGTGCCCGATGCGTCGCCTGGACCGGCCGCACGACGAAGCCAGCATGGGCAACGTCACGGCCGGGCGTCGCACCCACCGAAGTCAGCGTGACCAGGTAGAAGCCGGGACTCCAGTCGGCAGCGGTGTCGACCGTGAGCGACTCGGGCCAGTGACAGCCCGCCGAGTCTGCATCGGCGGGCGCTGCGACCGAGGTGCCAGCCACTCCTTCGGCGCTCCAGACCTCAACCCGTTCTGCACCCCACCGTTCGACGACCACGTCGAAGGTCGTTGCCGTCGTGGACACATGGAGCGGCATCAGCTCGCCGGCGCGGCAACTCAATGCGCCGGCGTAGGCCTCGATCTCGTCATAGAAGGTGATGTCGTCAGCCACCGCACGACCTTATGGGTGCGTACGAGTTCAGTCGATGATCACGAAGCGACGAGATCGCCGAGCCAGCAAGTTCGATCGGTCATTGGCCATGTAGATCTCGACCGACGCGTCTGCTCCGTTTGAGACGCCACAGGTGATGCGCAGCGCTTCGTCATCCCAACGGACGTCGACGGACTCAACAAGCCCCTGGCGCGTCCGATCCAGAGCGATCGCAACCCGGAGGATCCCTGCCATCCATTCGACCCGGTCTTTGTCCGCCGCGTCCAAAGCGACGAAGCGAGGGTGCGACGACTTCGGCGCACTCTTGCGGTGATAGCGAGCCACTTGCGCGATCACGTCGATCTCGCGTTCGGTGTAGCCCGTCAGTCGGTCGCTATTGCGAATCACGTACTCGCTGTGGTGATGATGCGCCGCATGCGAGATGAATAAGCCGACGTTGTGCAGCAACGCCGCGGCTTCGAGTAGTTCGCGATCGGATCGACGCAGTGCATGTAGATCCTCGAGCGCGTCGAACAGCTTGAGTGCGACGGTCGTCGCCTGTTCGATGTGGCCGCGGTCTTCGTCGAAGTCGTCGGCCATCCGAAGCAGCGAATCGCGTCGCAGATCGGCCAGGCGACCTGCGCCGATTTCGATGCCATGCGTCCGGTCGAGGAGGACGCCCTCGCGTAACGCATACGGGCTCGTGATCATCTCGTCGACGTCGAAGGCCAGGAAGATCTCGTGCAACAAGATGGCACCGGCAACGATCACGTCGGAACGGCGAGTCGACAGCGCATCAACTGACGAGGCCCGCTCGGCCGAAGTCGGCCACTGCGTGAGTTCGCCGATGAGATCCTCAAGGCCGCTGCGGCTGATCCGGTTGTCGAGGCCAGCGGTGCCGGCATCGCCGGTCGCCCGGTAGCGCAGCATCTCACCGATGGCCGATGCCGTACCCGATGAACCCACGGCCACTTGAAAGCCGAGCGGCGCCATCGCCGTCGCCGTCGGCGCCAAGAATGCTCGCACGTACTGGCGGCACTCATCGACCGCGTCACCAACGATCGTTCCGTTCGGGAAGAACCGGTTCGTGAGGCGCAAGTGCCCGAGCTTCACGCTGCGAGCGGCCAACGCTTTGCCCGACTTGCCGATGAGAATCTCGGTGCTTCCGCCGCCGATGTCGACCATCATCAGTTGCTGGTCGAAGATCGGCAGGGCTTGCAGCACACCCAGGTGAATCAGGCGAGCTTCTTCGGGGCCCGATATCACGTCGACAGCGATGTCCGCCTCGGCATCTGCTCGGCGGACGAACTCGTGACCGTTCTCGGCTTCTCGAACCGCCGACGTCGCAACCGCCGACACCGACGCGTCGAGGCTCTTGGCGATCGCTCCGAATCGGGTGAGTGCCGCGATGCCTCGGTTCATGGCCGCATCGCCGAGCTCGCGAATGTCGCCCGGACCTTCGCCCAGGCGGACGGTCTCTTTCTCGGTGGTGAGCACGGTGAACTCGCCGTCGGCGCCGACCTCGGCCACGAGCAGGTGGATCGAGTTCGTGCCGATATCGATCGCCGCATGGTTCGACGTACCCGCGTCTGTGCTCATTGCTGCGTGCTTACTCCGCTCGGGCGAGCAAGCGCTTGCGAAGCTCGTTCAGTGCCGTGATGCAGGTGAACTCGCGGATGCGGCGACGGTCAAACGGCCACTCGACCCGCAGCACACGAGTCTCGCCGTCGAGGTGCGTGGCCATGAACACGATGCCGACGTCGTGGCCACCGGCCGGGTCCGGACCAGCTACGCCGGTCACGGCGATCGTCGCTTGGGCTCCGAGGGCCTGAGCGGCGCCTTCGGCCATGCGGATGGCGCCCTCTTCGCTGATTGCGGGCGCTCCATCGATCTCGAGCACGTCGTTCTTCACCGAGTCGGCATAGGACACGATGCTGCCTTGGAACACGTCACTGACACCGGGATTCGACGTGATGCGCTGCGCGATGAGCCCACCCGTGAGCGATTCGGCAAGTCCCAGCTTGAGGCCCTGCTGGCGGCACAAGTCGACGACGACGGTCTCCATCGTCTGATCGTCGAGGCCAAACACGATGGCGTCGCCGATGATCGAACGCACACGCGCCTCTTCGGCGTCGAGCAGCGCGACGACCTCGGCCTCGGTGTCGGCCTTGGCCGTCACCCGGACCTTGAGGCCCTCGATGCCGCTGGCGAGAAACGCGATGGTCGCTTCGCCTGACGCATCGAGGCGATCGATCTCGTCACCGAGAAGCTCGGCCAGGCCGGATTCGCTCTGGCCCCAGGTGCGGATTACTCGGCTGCGAATGACCGCCGTGATCCCCGCACGCTCACGCAGGTCGGGAAGCACGAACTCGTCGATCATCTTGCGCATCTCCCACGGCACACCAGGTACGGCATAGATGACCTGGCCGTTACCGAACGGGCAGACCAGACCAGGTGCTGTCCCCGGCATGACTGGGATCGGCTCCCCACCAGCGGGCACCTGGGCCTGCAAGAGATTGTTCTTCGGCATCGCCCGGCCTCGCGAGCCGAACATGTTCTCGATGCGCTCCACGAGGTCCTGGCGCTGCTCAAGCTCGACGCCCATGACGTCAGCGATCACATTGCGGGTGATGTCGTCTTGAGTCGGCCCAAGCCCGCCACACAAGATCACAGCGTCGCTTCGGCTGAGTGCGAGCTCGATCGAGGCTCGCATACGATCGGCGTTGTCGCCGACCTTGGTTTGGTAGTGGCTGTCGATACCGACCTCGGCGAGTTGCTCGCCGATGTAGCTCGAATTCGTGTCGACGATCTGGCCCAGCAGAAGCTCGGTACCGACCGCAATGACCTCACATCGCATAGACGCACCCTAGGGGGTCACGTCAGGGCCCAATCAGGTTGAGGGGTTCAGTGGGCGGTGCGAGCGGCGGCTTCGCCGTCTCGGAGGTACTGCGCCCCGGTGAACAGGGTGAGTGCGACCGCGAACCACACGGCGATGTCGACGACCAGTTGCTGGTCTCGCAACGCGGGCATAACGGCCATCAGCAGCGCAGCGCCTTGCACGGTGGCCTTCCACTTGGCGAGTGGCCGAGCGGGAATCGAGATGTTGCGCATGGCGAAGCGGATCCGCATGGCGCTGATGAGGAGCTCACGGGCGCCGATCAGGGCGATCGGCAGCAACGCGAGCCGGTCGACGGCCACGAGTGAGAGGCCAACGCCGAGGATCACGATCTTGTCGGCGAGCGGATCAAGGAATGCCCCGCTGCGGCTGTAGCCGTTGGTCGCTCGGGCGACTCGTCCGTCGATCAGATCTGTGAATGCCATCAGCAAACCGATTGCGAACGCGCCCCACGAGGTGCCGAGGGTGGCTTCGTCCGCCAGCACCATCGAGCACAAGAACGGGGTCATCAAGATGCGGCTGAACGTGACCGCGTTGGCAGGCGTGGCTGCGCCCCACAACGGATACGAGCGCTGGACAACCGCCATATCAGGCGGCTCCGCCACTGCTGGCAGCGCTCTCGGGGAGCGCTGCGGTCAAGTCAGGACCGGCCGCGTCAATGATCTGCACCTCGACGAAATCGCCGACAGGCAGGCCCTCGGGGACCTGGATGATGCCGTCGATTTCGGGGGCTTCGCGGTGTGAGCGCGCGATACCGGGTTCGTCCACAAGTACTTGGACCCGCCGACCGATCAATTCGTCACGTTTTTCTTCGGTGATGAGGTCCTGCGACTCACGCAGCTCCGCCAAGCGCTCAGCGACCAGCTCCGCCGGGACCTCGCCATCGAGGTCCGCGGCATAGGTGCCCTCTTCGTTGGAGTACGAAAAGAAGCCGCACCAGTCGAGACGTGCGGCGTCGACGAACTCGATGAGGCGGTCGTGGTCTTCTTCGGTTTCGCCGGGATAGCCGACGATGAAGTTGCTGCGGAAGGTCGCATCGGGTTCGCGTTCACGGATCGCTTCGATGCGTTCCAGGAACAGGTCGCCGTTCCCCCACCGACGCATGCGACGCATGAGCGGGCGGGACACGTGCTGCAGCGACAGGTCGAAGTACGGCACGCCCGTGGCGAGGATGGCGTCGATGAGGCGGTCGTTGAGGTCGCTCGGGTACAGGTAGAGCAGGCGCACCCAGTGGGCCCGCTCGGCCACGGCTTCGACCAGTTCGACGATCTGCTTCTCGCCTTGGCCCTGGTCACGTCCGAACGACGCCAGATCCTGGGCGATCAGCACAATCTCTCGTGCGCCGAGGTGATCGACCTCGGTGCAGATGTCGTCGATCGTGCGGCTGCGCTGCGGGCCGCGGAACGTCGGGATGGCGCAGAAGCCGCAGTTGCGGTCACAGCCTTCGGCGATCTTCACATAGGCCCACGGTGCCGTGGCGGCCGGGCGGGGCAGGTGCAGCAGATCGAGCGAAGGAGCGGCCTTGGGCTTGGTCCCGATCGTGACCGGGACACCGAATCCGGCGACCGAGTCCGCCTCGGGGAGCGCCTCGGCGAGTTCGTCGCCGTACCGCTCGGCCATGCAGCCGGTGACGACGAGCTTGGCGTCGTCGGCGCGCTCGTTATCGAGGGCGAGGATCGTATGGATCGACTCTTGGCGTGCTTCTTCGATGAATGCGCAGGTATTGACGACGATCAGGTCGGCTTCTTCAGCGAAGGCCGCCTGAGTCATGCCATCGGCGATCAGCGTGCCTTCGAGCTTGTCGCTGTCGACCTGATTCTTCGGACAACCGAGGGTTTCGATGAAATACGTACCGCCGGGGGTCGCATCCGCGGCGAGAGCGTCGGCACCATCGCGTGCGTCAGAAGTCGTCTCAGCCACGCCTTGAGGCTACGCCTTGCGCAGCCGTTCCAGCCCCGCCAACAACAGAGTCAGGTGCCCGCGCTCACGAGTTCGCACTCGACTGCGTCGGGTTCCTCAGCACAATCGACCTCGGTGCTGACGGTGAACGGCATCGTGGCGATGTAGATGAGCAACAGCAGCACGGCTTGCCAGCGGACGACCTTGCCGCCGGTCAGCAAGAACACGGCGGCGAGCAGTACCACGACGACCATGACGATGGTGGCAAGACCGGCCAGGTTCTGATCCTCGAGCGGCCCAGGGCCGACCAGTCCAAGCACGGCACCGACCGCCAGGCTGTTGAAGATGTTGGAGCCGAGCAGGTTGCCGATGATGAGCTCGGTCTCGCCTTTGCGGGCGGCGACGACTGCGGTGACCATCTCGGGAAGCGACGTGCCGATCGCGACCATCGTGAGTCCGACGAACCCGCCGGTCAGGCCCAGTTCGTCGGCGACACCGAGGGCGCCTTCGACGAGTAGCCATGCGCCACCGACGGTGCCGATCAAGCCGAGCACTGTCTCGGTCGCCGTTCTCGCAAGCGAAGCATCATCCTCATGATCGTGCTCGGTCTGCTCGTCATGGGAGCCCTTGACGATCATGGCGAGAGCGCCGACGAGCGCGAGCGCCAACACGATGCCTTCCCATCGGGCGAAGCCACCCTGCACCAGAACAGCGAACAGCACGACCGAGCCGACGCACAGCGGCAACTCGTTCTTGCGCACATCGTCGCTCGACGCAATGACCGTGATGAGCGCAGCGAAGCCGAGCACCAGCGTCAGGTTGGCAACGTTGGAGCCAATGACATTGCCGACGCCAAGGTCCGCGTCGCCTTGGGCAGCAGCCAATCCGGACACGAGCATCTCGGGCAAGCTCGTGCCGAAACCGATGATGAGTGCGCCGACCACGATCGGCGAGACCTCGAACCGGTGTGCGACCGCACTGGCGCCGTCGACGAACTTGTCTGCGGCGACCGTGAGCAGACCAATGCCGATGACGAGAAAGAGCAGGCCAAGAAGCACGGGCTGAATCTACCGACGATCATGGCGCCTTCGACCTGCCCCGCCGCGGCTTTCGCCGAGGTGGCGTGTTGGGTCTACCACCCGGAGCGCGAGTACCGCCGCCAGGCGAAACTCGGTTAGAGAGCGGCGACGGCTATTGGACGATGCGGGTGTCGGGCTCGAAGGCGGCGATTGCGAACCAGAAGGTGTCGAGGTGCTCAACGGCTTCAAGGCGGGTGCCGGCGAACTCACCGTCGATCGCGACGCCACCGATGTCCCAGGTCGAGCCAGTCTCGGCGTCGACAAACATGCCGTCACCATTGCGGGTGAAGCTCAACGCCTGTCCGTCGACAGCCGGTAGGTACACGCCAACCGTGCCGATGTCGCGTCCATCAGCGATGACGCCGCTGTCGAGCGCCGAGTTCGTGCCCGGCAGGTGCCAAATCGTCAGGTCCCGGCCCCCGACGTTGAGCGTCAGCACTTCTTCTTCGATGAGGTGGTCGAGCACGATCGCTGCGGTCTCTTCGCCGATGCCGATCGACACGACGCGCTCCTTGGCGGCGAGGCGCTCGTCGAGGTCACCACGGAACAGGAACGGGTTGTCGTTGGTGTTGTCGTACCCCTCGTACGGGTTGCGGCCGTAGCTGCGCTGGAAGCCCGTGTCACGGGTCAATACGATGCCCTCGGGATTCTGGCGCAGGAAGTTCTCCCACGAGGTTGTCTGGACCGCGAGCAGCTCGAGCTCGGTACCGGCCAGCGACCCGACGACGGCCTTGCCGTTGAAGTGGGTCCACAGCGACTCGGTCTGGCGGTCGTACATGACGAGCGAGGAGTTGAAGAGTCGTCCGGAGGTGCCGAAGTCGAGGATGCGATCAGCGACGTCACGGCGGTAGACGAGCGCCGAGTTGCACAGCGGGCAGAACGAGACGGTGACGGGCACATCGGTGAACGTGTCGTTGACGATCTCGTGCCAGGTCATGATCTGGATCGGATAGGCGCGGGCATCGCCGTCAACGACGAGGGACAGCACGGGCTCGGTGCACTGCAGCCAGTCGACGCTGCCAGCGGTCTGGAAGCGAGGCGAGTCGATTGGCGGGATGCCGTCTGGTGGCGGACCGCCGCTGATGATTGCGTCGGGGTCGATAAGCGGCTCGGGGAAGTCGGGGTGCGCTCCGACGAGGGCAGACGGGTTGGTGTCGCGCTCGTCGCCGTCAATCTGTGCGATCTCAACCGATTCGACGGTCAGGTCGTCGCCGAACCCACAGGTCGGGCCCTCTTCGCTGGCCGTGTCGCCTGCGGGTGCAGCGGCTTCGGCCTCATCATCGGCCATCGCCTCAGCGTCGGAGTCGGCATCAGCCGCATCGTCATCGGAGAGGTCTTCGGTGATATTGGCCGCCGCTTCCGTCGCCTGCGCGGCTGCGTCTTGCGGGGTCGAGGACCCGTCGCTTCCGCACGCGGTAGCGATCAGGGCAAGAGTGGTGAGCAGCAACAGCAGTCGACGCATGCACTTCAAACCCGGCGACCTCGGCCGCCATTCCGCGACCGCTCAGATATCCGCCAGGCAGGTTGTCCCGACCGCCGCAGCAGCCGGCCGCGTTGGCTATTCGTCCTCGGCTTCGGTGACCAAGACGTCGCGCGCCTTGGAACCGATCGATGGTCCGACGATGCCGTTCTCTTCGAGGAGGTCCATCAGGCGACCGGCACGAGCGAAACCGACCTTGAGCTTGCGCTGCAGCATCGACGTCGAACCGAGTTGCGAGCTGACGACCAGCTCACGGGCCTGCAGGTACAGCTCGTCGTCGGTACCGCCAGCGCCGGAGGCGCCACTACCGGCGCTGCCGCCAGAGCTTGACGTGCCGTCAGGGCTCGAGCCGCCTTCGATGATCTCGGCCTCGTTGACCGACTCGTCGATCTTGAACTTCTCGGACTGGTCACGCCACTGCTTAACAACCTTGCGGACCTCGGCCTCTTCGACCCAGCAACCCTGAATACGGTCCGGCGCACTCGACGTCGGCGAGAGCATCAGCATGTCGCCCTGACCGATCAGACGCTCAGCGCCTGGCTGGTCGAGGATCACTCGGCTGTCGGTGAGGCTCGACACCGAGAACGCCACACGGGCGGGCACGTTGGCTTTGATGATGCCGGTGATGACGTTCGTCGACGGGCGCTGCGTGGCGATCACCAGGTGGATGCCAACGGCGCGGGCCTTCTGTGCGATGCGACAGATCGAATCTTCGACGTCGCGTGCTGCGACCATCATCAGGTCGGCGAGCTCGTCGACCACGACGAGGATGAACGGCATGTGCTTGACCGGGCGGCGAGTGTCTTCTTCGCTGGCCTCGATCTCGGCGTTCTCTTTGTCGTAGTCACCGTTTGCGACCGACTTGTTGAAGCCGGCGATGTCGCGGAAGCCCTTGTCGGCGAGCAGCTGGTAGCGGCGATCCATTTCGCGGCAGGCCCACGCGAGTGCGTTTGCGGCCTTGCGAGGGTCGGTCACCGGCTGGGTGAGCAGGTGCGGGACCCGCTCGTACTGCGTCATTTCGACCATCTTCGGGTCGACCAGGATCATGCGGACTTCGGCTGGCGTCGAGCGCATGAGCACCGAGGTGATGATGCTGTTGATGGCGCTCGACTTACCGGAACCGGTCGCACCGGCGATGAGCAGGTGGGGCATCTTGGCCAGGTTCATCAACTTGGCCTTGCCCTGAATGTCGCGACCAACGGCAACTTCGAGCGGATGCTTGGCCTTCTGGGCTTCCTTGGAGCGGAGCAGGTCACCGAGGGCGACGATCTGGCGGTCACCATTCGGGACTTCAACGCCGATGGCTTGGCGACCCGGAATCGGGGCCAAGATGCGAACGTCAGCCGACGCCATGGCGTAGGCGATGTCCTTGCTCAGGCTGGTGATCTTCGAGACCTTGACGCCTTCGCCAAGTTCGAGCTCGAAGCGGGTGACGGTTGGGCCGACAACCATGCCGACGAGGTGAGCGTCGACGCCGTGGCTGGCAAGCGCCTTTTCGAGCGTCTGGCCGGCGTCGGCGACTGCGGCCTGGTCCACGGCGCGCTCGCCGCCGCTGTTGAGCAGCGTGAGCGACGGGAGCTTCCAGTCCGAGTCGGCGACCGATGGGCCGAGTTCGAGCTGGGTCTGTTCACCTGGGCCGGTGTCCGAGACGGTGACCTTGGGCTTCTTGCGAGGCTTCGGCTTGGGTTCTGGCTCGGCGGCAACTTCGGCAGCAGGCTGCTCGACGGTCTTGTCTGCGGCCAGGTCGCTGAACGAGGTACTCGAACCCTTGCCCTTGAGCAGCGGGTCATCGATCTTTGCAGCAGGTTGCTCGGCGTCGGGGGCTTTGGTGGCGTCCGACTTCTTGGCGCCAGTCTTCTTGGCGCCGCCACGGCGGTATTCACCGACGCGCTCGCCGCCGACGATGATTGGAGCCGACGGGTCGTACGGGTCGGTGATGTCACCCTGAGGCGCTGCAGGCGCTGGCAGCGGAGCGCCGATGAGTGAGCACCAGGCTCTCTGGGCCCAGCCGCCGAACGCGTCGATGCGGGCGATGCCGTGACCGAACCAGCGAACGAGCGAGAGCGCGGTGATGATGATCGTGCCAACGACGAGCAGAGCGACGAGCACGATGGCGCCGCCGATGGAGCCAAATGCAGCGGCGGTCGGAGCGCCGATCAGCCAACCGAGGAACCCTCCGGCATCAACAAAGCCATCAACCGAGTCACCCCAGCTGGGGCGGCCCGCCCAGAGATGCAGCAGCCCGGAACCGGCGATGAGGGCGAGCAGCCCGCCGATAGCCATACGGATGCCCTGCTCTTCGGCGCGAGCCTCGGCCGTTACGGCATCTTCGACGGCCTGCGGGTCATCGAGCGCGACTGCGGGGCGGCGGCGCAGGTGGCCGCGAATCAACACGATGCCAACGGCGATGAAGGCCAACGGCAGGAGTACTCGTGCGAGGCCGACGACGCTGCCGAAGAAGCGAGCCAGGCCATTGCCGAGCGGTCCGGCGCTATCCAGATAGACGCCGAGTCCAGTGATCAGGCCAAGGACAACGAAAAAGACGCCCCAGATGTCACGGCGGTGACCGGACAGAACCCGTTCAGCTC
>CAZEMU010000016.1:29052-45167 GCA_964513315.1 uncultured Acidimicrobiaceae bacterium
GGAGGCGATCCGGCTCCGCCGGTCGCCGACGGCACCGTTATGCAGTGCTGCGTGCCAACGCCTAGGGCGAGCGCCAGCGAGCCCGGTCATACCGACCGCTACGAGGAGGCGATCCGGCTCCGCCGGTCGCCGACGGCACCGTTATGCAGTGCTGCGTGCCAACGCCTAGGGCGAGCGCCAGCGAGCCCGGTTATTCAGACGTCCAGGACGATGGGGACGATCATGGGGCGGCGGCGACTGCGCTGGTTGACCGTGGTGCCGGCGGTGCGGCGGACCTTGCGCATGAGCGATTTCCGGTCCCAGTCGGGCTTGGTGAGCTCTTCGTCGATCGCCTCAGCAACGAGCTGAATGATCTCGTCGCCGACGCCCTTTGCGTCGTCAGCGTCGAGCCAGCCGCGGGATTCGACCCAGGGGTCGCCGAGCTGTTCGCCTTTGGCGAAGTCGACCACGACGGTGATGCTCACCATGCCTTGGTCGCCGAGGATGCGTCGCTCCCCCAGCACGCCTCGGTCGGGGCCGAGGAACGAGCCGTGCAGCATCATGTGATCGCCGGTCGTGACGCCCTCACGCAGGGTTAGACCATCGTCGCTCAACACGACCTGGTCGCCGTCGCCGGCGAGGAGCACCCGATCGGCGTCCATGCCAAGCGACTCGGCGAGGAGTTTGTGGGCGACAAGATGGCGATATTCGCCGTGCACCGGCACGAACCACTCGGGGGTGGCGACAGTGTGCAGCGTCGTGAGTTCGTCGCGCTTGCCGTGGCCACTCGTGTGGATCTCGACCAGACCGGAGTGCACCACTTCGGCACCGAGGCGGATGAGGTCGTTCATCATCGTCGAGACGCGCGCTTCGTTGCCGGGAATCGGATGCGAGCTGAGCAGGATCGTGTCCTGATCGGTGATCGTGATCCAGCGGCTACTTCCGGCCGCGGCGGTTGCAAGCGACGAGCGCTCTTCGCCCTGCGAACCGGTCGAGATGATGCAGAGCTCGCCGGGTTCGAAGTTCTCGACCTCTTCGATGTCGAAGAACATCGTGTCGGGGACTTTGAGCAGGCCAAGTGAGCGAGCGAGCGCGACGTTCTTGCGCATCGACAGACCGAGCGTGGCGATGCGACGGTTGTCCTCGATCGCGACATCGATGATCTGTTGCACACGATGCATGTGGCTGGCGAAGCACGCCGTGATGATGCGGCGGCCCTCGTGGGCGCGGAAGACTTCGGCCAGGTTGCCCTTCATTGAGCTCTCGCTCGCCGTCGAACCGGGCACGTCGCTGTTCGTCGAGTCCGCCAGCATCAGCCGGATGCCAGGATCCGAGGCCAGCGCACCGATGCGAGGCAGGTTCGTACGGCGATCGTCGATCGGGTGCGGATCGAGCTTGAAGTCGCTGCTGTGCAACACGACGCCCTGCGGGGTCGTGATCGCGCTGATGAGCCCACCAGGCACCGAGTGGGTGACGGCGAGGAACTCGACCGAGAACGGTCCGATGTCGACGACCTCGTCATCGGCGACCTCGATGAGGTCGGCCTTGTGCAGCACGTTGCGTTCGTCGAGGCGGTAGCGAACCAGGCCGAGCGTGTAGGCCGAGCCGTAGATCGGGAAGCTCAGCCCGCGGTCGAGGACCTGGGCGATGGCGCCGATGTGGTCTTCGTGGCCATGGGTGACGAGACAACCGATGATCTTGTCGGCCCGCTCGAAGAGATAGTTGACGTCGGGCAGGATCGAGTCGACGCCGGGTCGCTCTTCGTTGGAGAAGAGCTGCCCGCAGTCGAGGATCAGCAGGGCGTCGTCGGTCTCGATTGCGGCGCAGTTTCGTCCGATGTCACCCAGCCCTCCGAGGAAGGTGATCGTGACTTCGTGGTTCGCTGCAGTCGTCGACACGTGGCTCAGTTCGCGGGAAGGGCGGCTTCGATCGCGAGACCGGAACCTTCGATGATGGCTCGAGCGGCTGCTTCGAGTCCGGGTGGTTCGTGGTGCATGGGTGAACGGCCGCGACCAACGGCGTGGCCGAGCATGCGAAGCATGGCCTTGGTCGGCACGGGGTTCGGCGTTTCGTTGGACGTTTCGAAGTCGAACGACGGCAGCATGATGGCGTTGAGCTCACGGGCACGAACGACATCGCCGGCGGCGAATGCGTCGAACATCTGCACGTGTTCAGGACCGGTCCAGTGGGTGGCGACGCCAATGGCGCCGACTGCGCCGATGGACATCAGCGGAAGGGTCAGCGAGTCATCGCCGCTGTAGACCTCGAAGCCGTCGGGGGCTTCGGTCAGCAGCATCGCCGTCTCGCCCGGGTCACCGGCGGCGTCTTTGAGGCCAATGATGTTCTCGACGTCGTGCGCCAGCGTGAGCAGCGTGTCGGTGTCGACCTTGCGGCCGGTGCGGCCGGGGATGTCGTAGATGATGACGGGCAGGCCATCGGCAGCAGCGGCGACAGCGGTGAAGTGATCAACCAGCGCCGCCTGCGAAGGGCGGTTGTAGTACGGCGTCACGACGAGCACACCATCAACGCCAGCGGCGACTGCACGAGCGGTCAGGTCGACTGCAGCACGAGTGTCGTTGCTTCCGGTGCCGGCGACGATCGGCACGTCAACGGCAGCACGTACCGCACGGAAAAGGTCGCCCTGCTCATCGTGGGTGAGCGTCGGCGACTCGCCGGTGGTGCCTGCGAGCACGAGGCCTTCGTGGCCTTGCGACTCAACGAGCCACGAGGCGAGCGCAACGGCAGCGTCGAGGTTGAGGTCTTCGTTCTCGTCGAACGGGGTGACCATGGCCGAGAGCACTCGGCCGAAACGTGCGGTGCTCATGCGTGTCCTTCTTTGGCCCGTTCGATGCCGAGCGAGGCAAGGAGGTCCTCGTGGAGTTCGAACCAGACGGTGTGGTACGACTCGATCACGGGCTTGGTGAACCATTCGATCTCGCCGGACTGCACCTTGGCGAGCGCGGCTGCGAAGTTCGGGGCGTAGGAACCGAACCGTGGAAGCAACGCCCCGAGGTCAGCACAGATCGGCTGCATAGCGGCATCGGTGTCGGCCAGGCGGCCAATGATCATGGCGTCGTACTCGGCGTCGGAGTGATCGTTGATGATCTGCTCGCCGTCGACCATGCGGGTCTGCCATTCGGTGCACAGTCCCAGGAAGCCCTGGTTGTGCTCGAGGAAGCGGCGGTAGAGGGCGTCGAGGTCGCCACGTTTGCCCGCGGCATCGAGATCCTCGGCCAGCAGGACTTCGCCGTGCGCGCGGCCTGCGGGCGTTGGCATCCAGCCGGTCATGCGACCTTCGCGGTACTTCGCGAACTCTTGCTCGGCGAAGCCCTCGAGCACCTGCTTGGCGGTGGCCTCGTCGAGCTCGGCGGCTTCAGCGATCACCGGAGTGTCAGCGAAACCCTTGAGACGGAGTGCGTGCATGACGCGAAGTGCGTTTTGATCTCCCACGGCAGCCGAGCCTATCGGGCTACCGCTTCGGGGCCCTGACGTTTGTCTCCGAGCGACACCGCAAGCCCGAACCGGAGTGGCGGCCGAACATTGAACGCATCGCGCTCGGCATCGCAACCGCCCAATTCGGCCCCAATGCAGTGGCCCTCGTGGGCCCTTCGGCAGCGAGAGTCCACGGCGCAGTGCCAAGGGCCCTCGGCATCGCAACGGTGTCCTACCCCTCGACCCGCCCTCGAGATGTCGACACGGTGATGGGCACCGTGCGCACGTACCGGCGCGAGATAGATCAGATGGACGTCGTGCGGGTCCGAAGCGACCTTGCCTCTGGACTCGTGACAAGTACCGAGATGACGATGCTCGATCTCGCGGCTCATGCCCCCAAATGGCCGATGATCGCGAGTGACCGCGACGAGGCAATCGGGCTGCTCGCCGCAAGGGCTGACTGGGCGCTCGCCGAACGAATCGCGCACGACTTCCGCCGCAAAAGCGCATTCGAGCGTGTCGAAGCACGGCGGTCGCAAGCCGATGATTGAGCGCAGCGAGATCGAGGAGCGCGCCGCTCGCGATGGCGTGCCCGACGCGCAGGTGTGGCGTGATTGGATGATCAGCCACGTCCTGCATGCGCTTTCGACAATCCAGGACGAGGTACCACTGACGTTTTACGGCGGCACCGCGCTCTGTCGGACCTGGTGCCCCGACCTCCGCTACTCCGAAGACGTCGACTTACTCGTCAGCGACTTCGACTCGGCCACCGAAGCCATCCCGCTGCGTCTCCGCCAACTGTTGCGGCGAGAGTTTGGCGACTTGGAGTGGTCGGCTGCCGCCGCTCGGGATCGAATGGAGCGGCCCCGCCCGGGTGATCTAGTCCTCGGGAAGTGAGACGGCTTGGCCGCGTGAGACTCGGCGCAGGATCAGTGGGTAGCCGATGAGTGCGATCGTCGTGAAGATGAACCATTGCGCTGCGTAGCTGGCGTGCGGGCCAGCATCGAGCTGGGGCAGGCCGAGCGTGAACGGCAGTTCGTCGCCCGAGCGTTCACCGAACCCGTCCGGCGCAAGTTGGAAGACGACCGGCGAGAGCGGGTAGTCAAGCTGTTGGGCGAGACGGGCCACATCGGGGCGGGCCAAGCTCGTCAGCACACCTTCGGCCGGGTCGGCGACCTGGAAGCCCTCGGCCTGGCGGGCCGGTTGCACGAAGCCGACGATGGTGATCGTCCCGCTCGGCGGTTCCGTCTCGGGACGGGATTGGTCGGCTTCGAAACCGGCCGGGATCCAGCCGCGGTTCACGGCGACGGCAGACCCGTCGTCAAGCACGAACGGGGTCAGCACCCACCAGCCCGGCGCGCCGTCGAACGTGCGGTTACGGATCAGCACCTCGTCTTCGATACGGAACTCGCCAGTTGCCGATACCCGACGGAACTGCTCGTCGTCGCCGATCGACCCGTCAGAGCCAGCCGGAGCAACCGTTGCGATGTCAACCGCAGCCAGCTCAGAACGAGCCCGAACCAGATCGTTGCGATCGGACCGCTCACCATGGCGATTGATCTGCCAAACGCCGGCCGCGATCATGGCCAACACGAGCGCCAACACGGCGACATGGGAGACGATCCACTTCGGAGACCGCAGAAATCCCCACTCGGCCTCGGTGGCCTCGCTCACGTCGATATCCAGCTCGCTCAGATGTCCAGCAGCTCGTCGAGGCCGATCGTCAGACCGGGATAGTCGGCGATGCGCTTGCACGCCAGCACGACGCCGGGCATGAACGACGTGCGGTCGTAGCTGTCCTGGCGGATCGTGAGGCTCTGGCCCAGCGCTCCGAGGATGACCTCTTGATGCGCAACCATGCCGCGCATGCGGACCGAGTGAACACGAATGCCGGCGGGGCCTTCGCCGCCTCGGGCACCCGGATAGACCTCGTGCTCGGTTGGGTCATCGATCCAGTCCGACGAAGCTGCGGCCATGCGGTCGAGCGTTGCGGCTGCCGTACCCGACGGGGCATCGATCTTGTTTTCGTGGTGGAGCTCAATGACTTCGCCCGACTCGAAGAAGGGCGCCGCCAGCTCAGCGAAACGCATCATCAGCACGGCGCTGATGGCGAAGTTTGCGGCGACCAGGCAGCTCGACGAGGTGAAGGCACCCCGGAGCATGTCGAGATCGGCGTCTTCGAATCCGGTGGTGCCCACGACGGCATGCACACCAGCTTCGGCGACCAGGGGCAAGTTGACCCGGGCGGCTTCAGCAACGGTGAAATCGACAACGACCTGCGGCTCAGCGGCCAACAGGTCGTCGATCGAATTCACGACTGCAATCCCGTGGACGGCGCTATCTGCGTCGGCGTGGGGATCGAAGGCTCCGACGAGTGACAGATCAGGGTCGGCGTGAACGGCATCGCACACCGCAACGCCCATGCGTCCGGCGGCTCCGAGGACACCGACCCTGATCGTCATTCGACTTTGCTTCTCCTAAGAGGTGGTCTGGTTAGAGATCGCCGTAGCGATCGGACTGCTCGGCGTCGAACATCTCGTTGAACGAGACGACTTCGACGTCGCCGGAGGTGCGCTTGTCGCCACCACCGTTGCCACCACGACCACCACGGTCACCGCCGTCGCGACCACCACGGCCACCACGGTCACGGTTACGACCGCCACGGTCACCACCGTCGCGACCACCACGGCCACCACGGTCGCCGCCTCGGCCACCGCGATCGCCACGACCACCACGGTCACGGTTACGGCCACCGCCGCCACCGGAGGACTCGCGGTCGCCGCTGTCGTCGCTGCCGCTCTGGAGTTCGTCAGCGAACTCGGCTGGCATCAGGCTGATCTTGCCGTTCGGGTCGATGTCTTCGACGATGACGTCCATCGTGTCGCCGAGGCTGACCTCGTCTTCGACCTTGTCGATGCGGCGCTTGCCACCGATCTTCGAGATGTGGACGAGACCGTCGCGGCCCGGAAGGATGTTGACGAAGGCGCCGAAGTTCGTGATGTTCACGACCTTGCCGGCGTAGGTGACGCCCATCTCGGGGGTCGGTGGGTCGAGGATCAGCTTGACCTGACGCTCGGCCTCGGCCACTGCGTTGCGATCCGACGAAGCGATCGACACGACGCCGACCATGCCATCGTCGTCGACGCTGATGTCAGCGCCGGTCTCGGCCTGCATGGCGTTGATGACCTTGCCCTTAGGGCCAATGATCTCGCCGATCTTGTCGATCGGGATCTCGAAGCTGATGATCTGCGGAGCGTTCTCGTTGACCTCGGCGCGGGGCTCAGCGATGGCGCTCGCCATCGACTCAAGCACCTGCATGCGAGCTTCGAGTGCCTGCTGCAGAGCAGCGGCAAGAACGTCGGCAGGAATGCCGTCGATCTTGGTGTCCATCTGAAGGGCCGTCACGAAGTCGGACGTACCGCAGACCTTGAAGTCCATGTCGCCCATGGCATCTTCGGCACCAAGAATGTCGGTGATCGGGATGTACTGGTCACCCTCGTGGATGAGACCCATCGCGATACCAGCAACCGGTGCAGCGATTGGCACACCAGCGTCCATCAGCGACAGCGACGAGCCACAGACCGAAGCCATCGAGCTCGAACCGTTCGAGGCCATGACCTCGGACACCAGACGGTAGGTGTACGGGAAGTCTTCGAAGTCGGGGATCACGGGAACGAGTGCACGTTCGGCGAGGGCACCGTGGCCGATCTCGCGGCGCTTCGGTCCACGCATGAAGCCGGTCTCACCGGTGCAGTACGGCGGGAAGTTGTAGTGGTGCATGTAGCGCTTGCGATCGGTCGGGTCGATGCCGTCGATCATCTGGTCCATGCGGCCAGTACCAAGGGTGGTCACGTTGAGTACCTGCGTGTCGCCACGCTGGAACAGACCGGAACCGTGAGCGGTCGCCACGACACCGATCTCAGAGGTGAGCTGGCGAATGTCAGCTGGGCCACGGCCGTCCATGCGGACGCCCTCGCTCAGGATGCGATCGCGCACGACCTTCTTGGTCAGCTTGCGCAGCGCGCCGCCGATCAGGTCAGGATCGTGGTCAGCGAGTTCTTCGCGGACCGCGGTCTTGATTGCGCCTTCGGCTGCCTGACGTTCCATCTTGTCGGCAATGGTCATTGCCTCCTTGACGCGGTCAGTGGCAACAGCGGCAACTGCTTCGAAGACCTCGTCGGTCGTGTCAGCGGTGACGGTGTAGTCCATCTTTGGCTTGCCGCCAGCGACAGCAACGAGTTCCTTCTGAAGCTCGATTGCCTGACGGATCCACTGCTTAGAGGCTTCGAGGCCTTCGCCGAGCACGGTCTCGTTGACCTTGGGGGCGCCGGCTTCGTACTTCTGGATCGAACCAGCAACGCCGCCAGCTTCGACCATCGAGATGGCGATGTCGCCGCTGGCGGTCTCGCGACCGGCAACAACGATCTCGAAGGTGCCTTCGCTGCCTTCTTCGTAGGTGGGGAATGGCACCCATTCACCGTCGGTCGAGTAGCCGAGGCGCACAGCGCCAAGTGGGCCGTCGAACGGAATATCGCTGAGCATCAATGCAGCCGAAGCCGCGTTGAGTGCGAGCACGTCGTACTGGTTTGCCTGGTCGGCAGCCAGCACCGTGGCGATGATGTGGACCTCGTTGCGGAACCCGTCAGGGAAGTTCGGGCGCAGTGGGCGGTCCATCAGTCGACAGACCAGAATGGCCTGCTCGCTGGCACGACCTTCGCGGCGGAAGAACGAGCCGGGGATCTTGCCCGCGGCGTACATGCGCTCTTCGACGTCGACGGTCAGGGGGAAGAAGGAGGCGCCTTCGCGGGCCTGCTTCGCACCGGTAGCGGTCACCAGCACCTGGGTACGACCCATGGTTGCGATAACGGAACCACCAGCAAGGTTGGCCATACGGCCGGATTCGAGGCTGAAGATTTTGTCTTCGTCACCCTGAATCGGTTGTGAAACGCTCTTCGTTTCGGTCATTTGATCATGTCTCCTCGGCCATCGTCACATGACGACAGCCATTCATCAGGTTGATGCTCACCTTGAGCATCGATGCCGGAGCTAGTGACCAGTAGGCACGGTCTCATTTCAGCTCTTCATGAAGAGCGAGCGAACCTGTTCGACAACAGATCCGCAGAGCAGTCCAAGGAGCGCAGCGACGACGCTGCGAGTGCGAATGAGACAGTCTCCACTGTCCACCAACTCAGTCGGCGGAGAAAATGATTGCAGCTGACCGACGGCCAGCGGCGGATCATTTTTCAGAGTTTGGATGGCGACCCCAGCAAAACGTGGCCGCATTTGTGCTTGGTTTCGACCCGCTTAGCGGCGCAGTCCGAGTTCACCGATGATCGAGCGGTAGCGCTCGATGTCGATGCCCGCGAGGTAGTCGAGCATGCGGCGGCGCTGACCCACGAGCATCAACAAGCCTCGACGGCTGTGGTGGTCCTTCTTGTGGACCTTGAGATGCTCGGTGAGGTGGACGATGCGATCGGTCATCAGCGCAATCTGCACCTCGGGCGAACCAGTGTCGCCTTCGGTACGTGCGTGCTTTGCGATTGTGTCGGCCTTGGGGGGCAGGTTTGCAGCCATGGTGGTGCTCTTTCACTCTCGGGTATCGGACCCGGCCCAACATCCCGTTCATCATTCCCAGCGGACGTATCCCTTGGGCGTGACCAACCTGGTGGTGCGCCTTGCTTCGCAGCAGGTGACAGGCGTATGCCTGACGTGGAGAGGCTACTCGCGCAATACCCGATCTACGCCTTCGGACCCCAGGCTGGCGACCGCCGCACGCTGGCTAGTTGTGGCGAGCGCTAGATTTGGCGCATCGGCTGAAGAAAACTGTCTCGTCGCCGACAACATTCCTATGCGCCTTGTACGGCCTCTGCCCTTGATCCCTACTGCTTTTGCCATGCTTGCGGCTGGCTTCGTGATGCTCGTCGGGCTGATGGGCGTGCTCTCCCCGACCGCATCGGCGCAGGACGGCGACCTGGTCATCGTCATACCGCCGGTCGAGGTCGAGACCACGGAAACGACAACAACGGTGATGCAGGTTGAACCAACCGGTGCCACGGTCGCTGCGCTCACCATCACGGTCGAGTTCCCCGATGTGGTGTTCCTGGCAGCGACCGAGCCGCTCGTAAACGGCTTCTGCGAAGTCGACGGGAACCAGGTTCGGTTTTCGGCGTTCGAGGTGACCGGTTGGGCAACAACGACCGATCTCTGTCGGATCACGCTTCGAGGTGGCCAGGTCGCGGGTAGCGGAACCCCGACCATCACGATCAGCGTCGCTGCCGACCCGATCAGCGAACGGCTCACGGGTACGACCCAGCCCGGAACGATCACCGTGGGGTCCGCACCTGCGCCGCCAACGGTCGTGACGACCACGCCGACGCCAGAACCCACCGTCGAACCGACACCCGAGCCGACCGTCGAACCGACACCCGAATCGGACACCACCGACGCTGGATCCGACGACCCGGCTCCTAGCCCGACGCCAGAAGATGTCTCGAGCGATGCTGACGCTGACCCTGCTGAGGGCTCCGGCACCGAAGACGAAGCCGATCCTGCGCCCGACAGTGCTGCTGAGGACAGTGCCGTTGATGACGCAAGCGGCAACGAGGACACGGGTGGACGCGTCGACGGCGACGTTACGGATCCGGCTGACGAAGACGCTCCGTCTGCTGACACTCCCTCTGACAGCACTGGGCCCGAGGCAGAGGCATCGACCGAAGACGCCGAGACTGGCGACGAGATCGACGACGGGGAGGCTGCTCAGCCAGACGACGCGTCAGACGCAGACGCAGCATCCGAATCCGCTTCGCCGGCGCCGTTGCCGCTACTCCCGGCCGCCGAGTCGAACCAGCCGTTGCTCGTCGCCATTGTCGCCGCTGCGCTGTTTGCGGTTGGCGCACTCCTGGCGCTCGGCGCCCGCAAAGCGAATCGAGATTCCGGAACCCCTCGCTAGCCGTTCGGGCTAGACAGTCGGTGGCGGATCTTGAGGCGCCGGGTCCTGTGGCGGCTCATCGACCGGAATCACGACGGCTGGCTTGATGCGGCCACCTTCGACACGCTCGTGCACGGCGACCAGCTCACCCGCTGGGTCCAGCAGTAGCCACGGCCCGTCACCGGTCAGCACGTCTTCGCTGAGCCGCTGCCCGTTGCGCACTCGGGCGACGGTCTCGTCGTCGATCGTGACCGACGGGTAGTCGCGCAAGCCATCGGCAAGAGAAATCAGTTCAGCCTGCTCGAGTTGTTTCGCGGCGTCCTCGGTGTGTGAGCCGATCGCGGTGCGGCGCAGATAGCGCAGGTGCGCTCCCCCGCCGAGCGCGGCGCCGATGTCGGCTGCGATCGTGCGGACATAGGTGCCCGACGAGCAGCGGGTCGTGAACCGGAAGATGTCCGGTTCGCCGGCGACCTCGTCGATGGTCAACTCGTGCACGGTGACCGGCCGAGGCTTGCGTTCGACCTCTTTGCCCTCGCGAGCCAGCTGGTGCAAGCGCTTGCCGTCGATCTTGATCGCGCTGACCATCGGCGGGATCTGCTCGATGTCACCGACGAACCGCGGAGCGACCGACCGAACATCGTCGATCGTGACGCCGCTCATGTCGTGGGTGACGGTGACTTCGCCGTCTGCGTCGAGCGAGTCAGTCTCGACGCCGAGCACAGCCTCGGCGACATAGGTCTTTTCGAGGTCGGTGATGAACCGCAGCAGACGGGTGCCCTTGCCAACGCCGAGCACCAGCACGCCGGTTGCGCCTGGGTCGAGCGTGCCACTGTGGCCGACCTTGCGGGTACCGAGTACGCCGCGAGCCTTGGCCACCACGTCATGGCTGGTCCAACCGGCTTCTTTGTCGACGACGACAAAGCCCGACGGACCGCCTTGATCGCGGCGGCGACGGCTCATTCTTCTTCGTCCGCTTGTTCTTCGTCTGGCGAGAGCACCCGGTCTTGCTCAAGCCCCATCAAGATGTCGTTGACTCGGGTTCCGGCAATCAACCCGGGGTCGACGTGGAACTCAAGATCGGGCACTCGACGGATCCGTGCTCGACGAGCGATGGCCTTCTTGATGCGGCCTTCGTGCTCGCGCACGCCGTCGACGTCTTCTTCGGCGAGATCCAAGCTCGACAGGAACACCCGTGCTTTGGTGAGTTCGTTGTCGACCTCGACCTCAGTGACGGTGACGTACGCGACGCTGTCATCATCGATGCGCGTCAGCTCGTCGGCGATGATCTCGCGCAGCGTCGAGCCGATCCGATCGGTCCGGACGTTGCCGCCGCGGCCACCACGACCGCCTCGACTGTTTCCTCGGCCACCACGGCTGGTTCGACGACTCATAGGTTCACGCTACTTCCGGTTCTTGCGGGCACGGGCTGTCAGCTGTCGGTCTCGAGCCACAGGTGCTTGATCTCGAGGACCTCAGCATCTTGGGACCAGATGAACCGCTCGATGTCGGCAGCGACGTCCTCGATGACGTGCACATCACCGCTGACGAGCGCGACGCCGACCTCGGCGCGCTGCCAGGTGTCCATATGGTCGGTTTCGGACACGCTCACCGAGAACCGGGAGCGCAGACCGTCGACGATCGGGCGCAACGAAGCCCGCTTCTCCTTGAGCGATTGGCTCAACGGGAAGCGGAGATCGATGCGAAGTGCGAGTACGTACAAATGCCCGGGTGGGTTAGAGGATCGCCCGCACTAGGTGCGAGGAATCTCCTGCTCTTCGTAGGTCTCGATGATGTCGCCAGGAATGAGGTCCTGCATGTCGCTGAGACCAACACCGCACTCGAAGCCAGCTCGGACTTCGGTTGCGTCGTCTTGGAAGCGCTTAAGCGAGGTGAGCGTGCCGTGCCAGATGACGGTGCCCTCTCGCAGGAAGCGGACCTTGTCGTTGCGAGTGATGACGCCGCTCTGCACGAGGCAACCTGCGACAAGACCCACACCCTTGATGCGGAAGACCTCGCGGACTTCGGCTTCGCCGGTGACAACTTCCTTGAACTCGGGCTCGAGCATGCCGATGACGGCCTGTTCGATGTCCTCGATGACGTCGTAGATGATCTCGTAGGTACGGATCTCGACGTTCTCTTGTGCTGCCGTGGTGCGAACGCCACGGTCAGGACGCACGTTGAACGCAATGATCGTTGCGCCCGCTGCTTGGGCAAGCTGGACGTCGTTCTCGGTGGGAGCACCGACGTTGCTGCTCAGGATGCGGATCTTGACCTCGGGACGTTCCAGGCCCATGAGGCTCTGCGTGAGCGCCTCGAGGGAGCCATGCATGTCGGCACGAACGATGAGTTCGAGCTTGGCGGCATTGGCGGACTGGATGTCTGCAAACAGGTCTTCGAGACGAGCACCGCTCGCAGCCGACGATGCGTCGCGGCCGAGGCCAGCAACACGGCGGTAGTGCGCACGGGTTTCGGCGACCTTGCCAGCCGTCTTTTCGTCTTGAGCGATCACGAACTCGTCGCCGGCACGAGGCACGTCGGACAAGCCGAGCACTTCGACCGGAGTCGACGGGCCAGCGGTCTTGACGCGCTCGCCCTTGTCGTTGATCAAGGCACGGACACGACCCCAGGTACCGCCGGCGACCAATGGCTGGCCGACTTCGACGATGCCCTGCTGGACCAGGATTGTGGCCACAGGGCCCTTACCGGTCTGGACGTTGGCTTCGAGGACGACACCAGCGGCACGGCCGGTTGCGGGAGCTTCAAGCTCTTCGACCTCGGCGGTCAGCGTGATGACGTCGAGCAGCCCATCGATGTTGTCGTTCTGCAGTGCGGAGATGCGGACCATTTGTGTGTCGCCACCCCACTCTTCGGGCACGAGGCCACGTTCGGAGAGCTGGGACATGACCTTGTCGGGGTCGGCGCCCTCGCGGTCCATCTTGTTGATGGCAACGATGATCGGAACCTCAGCGGCCTTGGCGTGATCGATCGCTTCGACCGTCTGCGGCATGACGCCGTCGTCGGCAGCAACCACGAGCACGACAATGTCGGTCGCTTCAGCACCACGGGCACGGATGGCGGTAAACGCCGCGTGGCCAGGGGTATCGATGAAGGTCAGCGGGTTGCCGTCGTGCAGCACCTGGTACGCACCGATGTGCTGGGTGATGCCACCAGCTTCGCGGTCGACAACGTTCGCACTGCGAATGACGTCGAGCAGCTTGGTCTTGCCGTGATCGACGTGACCCATGACGGTGATGACCGGTGGACGCGGCTCGCCATCTCGTTCGTCGAGATCCTCGACGTCGAGCATGTCGCGCATTTCTTCTTCGCGCTCTTCACCCGGTTCAACGATGCGGATCTCAACGTCAAGCGAGTCGGCATAGTCCTGGACTTGCTGGTCGGTGAGGACCTGCGTTGCCATGACCATTTCGCCATTGATCAGCAGCCAACGAACGATGTCGGAGGCCGTGCGCATGAGCTTGGGACCGACGTCTTGGGCCGTACCGCCACGCTCGATGACAACCGTGCCCTCGGGCACGGGAGCGTTTTCGGGGGTGTAGGTCGGAACGTCGACCGGACGCAGCTCCTCGAGCGAACGACGACGACGACGGCTCCGGCGACGACGGGGTGGACGCTGATTGCGACCAGGACCGCCACGGCCTGGAGGGCCACCGGGGCGTGCACCAGGAGGGCCGCCACCGGGACGACTGAATCCTCCACCGCCGCCACCTGGGCGACCGCCTCCACCGGTGCGACCCGGTGCAGGACCACGGCCACCACGGCCGGGAGGAGGTGGAATTGGCTTGCCGGACGCAGAGCGCGGCGGGCCAGGAGGAGGTGGAATCGGCTTGCCCGACGCCGAGCGAGGCACGACGTTTGGATCCGGGCGGCGCGGCGTGTTGTCGCCACGGCTGCCTTTTTCGCGCTTGTCGCCCTTGTCCGCAGGCGCATCGCCCTTGTCCGCAGGCTTGTCTGCTGGCTTCTCCGCAGCAGGTGCCGGCTTGGGAGCTGGCGCTGGTGCTGGTGCGGCGGGTGCCTCTTCGCGAGGTCGCGATGGACCACTTGAGCCGCTCGACGAAATGACTCGCTTGGGCGGTGCACCGCCAGGAGGCGGCGTCGATGGCGTCGGCCGCGGTGCGCTGTCAGCGGCGGGAGCTGCCGGTGCTGGTGCTGCGGGAGCCTCGGCTGCAGGAGCAGAAGCGGCAGGTGCTTCGGCCGCAGGTGCAGCGGGCGCTGCCGGCGGGGCTGCAGCTGCTGGAGCTTGTGCAGGCGGACGGCTTGGTGGTGCAGGACGGCTCGGTGCAGACGCGGGCGGCGCGCCAGCAGCACCCGGTGCGGGTGGCTTGCGGCGCGGCGGCGGCTTCTTGGTCGAGACGACCTGCTTGGGGGCCTCTTCGGCCTTGGCTTCTTCGGGTTCGTCTTCGACGATCGGATCGCGGCGCAGGCCTTCGCGGTCAGCCTTGCGGCGGGCGCGGTCCGCGTGAGCCTCCTCCATCGAGGAGGAGGCGCTCTTCACCCCGATACCGAGCGATTCGCACAGTTCGAGGGTTTCGGCGTTCGTGAGTCCGAGTTCACGAGCGAGCTCGTAGACCCGTACCTTCTTCGGCAAGTGGCTTGTTTTCCTTCGTTTACTGCCGCAGCCCAAGTGGTGGACTACGAATGGGTGGACGCGACGGGCGAACCCGTTGATGCTCCCGCGAGCTCGCAGACGAGCTCGGGATCAGTCTTGCAGGACCGTGTCCAAAACCCTCAGGGGAATTGGGATTGGTCCTGCTCAGCTAACCAGCCGAGCAGCGTATCAGCGAAGTGCGGATCGGCGAGTTTCCGGCGAAAAGCTCGTGAGAACGCTCGCCGCTCCCCTGCCGCCGCTACACACGCCACATCACGGCACAGCCATGCGCCACGACCACCGGACCCGTGCACGCCGATCCGCGGCGCAACCTCGGAACCGTTCTCGTCACACGTGACGCGAACGAGTTCCGCAGGGGTGCGCTGGGTTCGACAGCCAATACAGGTGCGTAATGGCCCCTTGCGGGATGACGCCCTGGCGGGGGTAGCCGCAGCTACTCCTCTTCGCTGGATGCCACCGGGCCATCGCCTGCGGCGTCTTCGGCATGGTCGTCGTCAGCAGCAGCGGCAGCGGTGTCGGCCGAGTCGCCGGCATCGTCACTGCTGTCGCCGGCGGTCGGGCCTTCGGCCGTGCCGTCACCTTCGGCTTCGTTGACCATCTTTTCCCAGTCGGCCTGGGAGATGGCTTCGCCATCGCCGCCGGGCTGCCACATGTTCTCGCCGGTCTCTTCGTCGACGATCCATTCGCCGTCGGCCCAGTCGATTTCGGCGTAGGCCTTTTCTTCGGCCATCTCGGTCTCGGACTTGATGTCGACACGCCAGCCGGTCAGGCGGGCGGCGAGGCGGGCGTTCTGGCCCTCTTTACCGATCGCAAGCGACAGCTGGTAGTCGGGCACGACAACCGTGGCGGTGCCGGTCGTGTCATCGAGCAACACGTCTTTGACCTTGGCGGGCGACAGGGCCTTCATGACGAAGTCCTGGGTGATCTCGCTGAACGGGACGATGTCGATCTTCTCGCCCTTCATCTCGTTCACGATCATGCGGACGCGACTGCCGCGGGCGCCAACGCAGGCGCCAACTGGGTCGACGTTCTCGTCGTTGGAGCGGACGGCGATCTTGGTGCGGTGTCCGGGTTCACGGGCACACGCCATGATCTCGACGATGCCGTCGGCGATCTCGGGCACTTCGAGCTCGAACATGCGCTTGATCA
>CAZEMU010000017.1:0-43843 GCA_964513315.1 uncultured Acidimicrobiaceae bacterium
GCGATGGGCCCGAGGCACTGGGGGGGTCTATTGGTCGGGGTGCCACGGGTCTTGGCGTGCCGCTGGTGGAAGGTGGTAAAATCCTCGTTTTCGGCTGGCGCCCGGCGAGGGCTGTCGCCCTCGAATCCCGTGATGCGGTCCTTGATGTAGGTCGCATACGAGAGTTTGCTCATCTCGCCGTCGCTGACGGCGTCGACACCGACTTCGACCTGGCGGCCGACGACGTCGATGACAGCCGACGCAATCTCGGCGCAGTGCGCGTCGAGATCGATGTCTTCTTCGCGTTCGATGGCGAAAATGCCCTGGGTGACGGCCTCGCTGCGAGGGAGGCTGCCGACGTGGGTCGTCAGAATGCGATCGTTGCTGGTTTTCATCAGGTCAGAACGTCGTGAGTCGTGCGGTCGAAGAAGTGCAAACGCGAGGCGTCGACATTGATCTGGATGGTGTCGCCCACTTGGGCGGTGCTGCGGGGACTGCAGCGTGCAGTGCATCGGCTGAAGGCGTCGTCGCCGAGCTCTTCGAGCGCGTCGGGATCGCCGCTGTCGACATGGGGCGCAGCGATGCCGAAGTGCAGCAGCGTCTCGGCACCGAGTGCCTCGCGGACATCGATCGTCGCCGTGAGCTGCTGATCGGTCGGATGCTCGGGCTCGACCGCAGCGTCTTCGAGGTCTTCGGGGCGGATGCCCACGACGAGTGGCTCGCCGATCCGGCCGCTGAGTGAGTCGCGACCGGTCACGACCTGGTTCGGGACGCTGATCGACTGGTCACCGAGGTGGACCCGGTAGCCGTCGCCGTCCGCCTGGATCTCACCTTCGTAGAGGTTCATCGACGGCGAGCCAATGAACGCAGCCACAAAGACGTTGGCCGGATGCTCGTAGAGGTCCTCGGGTGCGGCGACCTGCTGGAGCACGCCGTCCTTGATGACGGCGACGCGGTCACCCATCGTCATGGCTTCGACCTGGTCGTGGGTGACATAGAACGTCGTCACGCCGAGGTCGCGCTGGATGCCCGCGATCTCAGCCCGCATCTGCACCCGGAGCTTGGCGTCGAGGTTCGACAGCGGCTCGTCCATCAAGAACACCGACGGGCGGCGCACGATCGCACGGCCCATGGCGACGCGCTGGCGCTGACCGCCAGACAGCGTCGCTGGCTTCTTGTCCAGCTGCTCCATCAGTTCGAGGATGCGTGCGGCGTCGCCTACCTGTTCCTGCTGGGCTTCCTTGGCAACTTTGCGGAGCCGTAGAGGGAAGCTGATGTTCTCGCGGACCGACATCTGCGGGTAGAGCGCATAGTTCTGGAACACCATCGCGATGTCCCGGTCCTTGGGCTGCACGTCGGTGACGTTGCGGTCGCCGACGAACAGGTCGCCAGTGCTGATCTCTTCGAGGCCCGCGATCATGCGCAGCGCTGTCGACTTGCCGCAGCCCGATGGCCCAACGAGCACGAGGAACTCGCCATCGGCGAGTTCGAGGCTGAGGTCGGTGACGGCCTGGAAGCCGTTCGGGTAGACCTTGGTGATCTTGTCGAGCTTGACCTCAGCCATGGGGCTTCTCCTCTGGTGAAGGGGCAACACGGTCGCCCCGATCGAAGGCTTCCCAGCCTTCGCCGTTGAAACAGTCCACGCCGAGTTGGGCGAGAACATGCGGGAAGTCGACCGACACCCAGTTGTCGACGATCTTGCCGTCGACGACCTTCCAGAAGTCCATGTAGCGGATCTCGACCTTCTTGCCGGTCGGAGCGATTCCCATGAACTCGCCGGAGTGCACGGCTTCTTGGCGACCGAAGGCGGCCGCCCACTCCCCCATGAAGAGGCGAGCCTCGTCGATGCAGACCTTGTCGCTGAACGCGGCCTGGAATGGCTTCTGCCAGTTGTCCTGGAACTCTCGAAGCCCGGTCTTGGTGCCGCACCCCGTGTTGCCCATCCAGCGGAAGCTCTCGGTGAAGAAGTCACCGATGTCGGCAATGCGATGATCGTTGAGACCGTCGACCATGCCTTCGATGACGGCCCGAGTCTCCTCGGTCTTGGACAGGTCGGTGTCGCGCGTGAGCGCGGCCTGCTCTGGGCGGCTACCTCTCATGCCATCTCCTCCTGAGGTTCCTCGCCGAAGCGTTCGATGCCGAGTTGGCGACGCATGCGAGCGAGCACGTCGAGGCCCTGCATGTCGAGCCAGTGCAACAGGTCGATGAAGACCCAGTTCTCGGCCAACTTGTCGCCGTCTCGGCGGTACACGTCGACGACACGCATGTCTGCCGGGTTGCTTGCGGGCATGCCGAGGAACCCGCCGGTCGGTGTGTTGGTGAGGTTGGCCCAGCCGAAGAAGCAGGCGTAGTTGCCTTCGGCGAAGCGGGCGATGTGGCCGTTGAAGACCTTGTCGGTCAGCCCAAACCGGAACGGGTATGAGTGCTGCTGCTGGTAGCGGTCGATCGTGTACGCCGCGCCGATGCCTTCGGGCCCGGACCAGATCATGTCTTCGGCCCACGTGCGGGCCATGACCTCGTAGGGCACCTCGTTGACGCCGGTCTTGTTGGCGACCTCGTTGGCGGCCGACAGGTCGGCAATCATCTCGTTGACCAAGGCCATCGTGGCGATGCCCTCGGCTGGGTCGTGCTCGTCGAACTGCAGACCCGTATGCGTCATCGGGCCCGGCTGGATGTGCGCCGAACCCGTCGATGGCGGGAACGGGTTATGTCCGGCCTGGCGCATCACGCTCGGGATATCGACAAACATCGACGACTCGCTGACGCGACCGTCGGCGTCGACCCGGTTGAACTCGGCGTAACGGACGAAGCACATCTTGCGGGTCGGTGGAATGTCGAGCCACGGCGCATCGTGCAGACCCAGCAGGTGCCCCATCTCGCACACCCAGGTCTCGGCATCGGCCACGTCGTTCTGCCCCGCAAGGAACACGTCGGCTCGCCGCTGAAGCGGAGCCATTGCGGCACGAAGCGGCTTCCAGAACACGTCGGCCACCGCAGCGGCACCCGTCTGTTCGTAGAACGGGTGCATGCCGCGCCAGAGCCAGTCGTCGGTCGTGAATCGAGCCAACGTCGCTTCGATCTCCTCGACAGGCGCGGCATCGAGCGCGGCGTGGAAGTCGCGCACGACCTGTTTCGCATCGGCCAATCCGGTCATCGCATCAGCCCTTCACCGCGCCGGCTCCGAGGCCCTTCACCAGGTGCTTCTGGAACAAGATGATGATGATCACGATCGGCAGCGTGATCGAGACCGAGGCAGCAGCCGCTTCGGTGATCGTGCGGCTCGACTCGCCACCGGTGAGCGACACGATCGCCACCGGCAAGGTCCAGTTCGTTGGCGCGAGCACCCGCACGAACAAGAACTCGTTGTACGCCAGCAGCATCGTGAACAGTGACGTGGCGATGATGCCCGGCCACATGATCGGGATGATCACCTTGCGGAAGGCCTGGAAGCGAGAGGCGCCATCGATCATGGCGGCCTCTTCCATCTCCTTGGGCACGTCCATGAAGAAGGTGCGGAACATCCAGATCGTGAACGGCTGGTTGATGGCGACGAGCGCCATCACGATGACGAGTCGCGAGTCCAAGATGCCGAGCCGTTGGGCGCCGAAGAAGTACGGAAGGATGAACGCGGTCCGGGGCAAGGCACGGAAGCCGAGGGCGATGATCAGGATCACGGCGCCGGAGATGCCGGTGTAGCGAGCCAGGCCGTAGCCGGCGAGCAAACCGATCGAGATCGAGATCAGCATCGTCAGCACGGTCACGATGATCGAGTTGATGAAGAAGTCGAACTCGTCGTTGACTTCGAACACCCGCGGGAACCACCAGAAGCCCATACCGAGCACGAGGCCGACCGATGTGAAGTACGGCCACCCACGGTTGCGGTTGCGCAGCATGGCGAGGCCAAGCGCAATCGGCGCAGCGACGAACGCCAGCAGCGTCAGGATCACGCCGATGAATACCCAGAAACCGTTCTCGGTCTCCCACAGACTCCACTGGTCCCGCTCGGAGAGATAGATCTGCAGCACTCGGGCGAGCCCGACGAGCACAACGCCAAGCACCCCGATACCGATCGCACTCGCCGCCGACGATTCGCCATCGGAACGGATCAGCAGGACTGCTGCGGCGAGCAAGACCGCCACGAGCACTACGAAGCCGAGGATGGCCAAGTTGTTGCCGCCGGTCAGTTCGTCGTCGAGCAGTCGTGGAACGGCGAGCCACAGCCCAAGCGCAGCGATGGCTGCGGTGCCCATCGCCAGCATCCGACCCGACTTGTCCGTCGGACCGTTCGCAATCAGTCGCCCGACCTGACCGAGCAGCGCTGCGATGAGCGCGAACGCCACGATGAACCACAGAACGTGGAACATGTTGATCTCGTCGTCATCGAGCCAGAACGCGTTGTACGCATTCGAGGTCGTCTCGTAGCCCCAGAGGACTGGTTCCTTCTTGGCGACGTCGCGGGTGAACTTGATCGACGTCTGGAACGTCCACACGAATGGCAGCACCGACCAGACGACGAGCACCATGAGCGTGCCGTGGACCCCGATGCGGCTGAGGATGGATGGCTTGCGCATGCTTAGGTCCTCTCCGCGATCTGGTCCTTGTAGCTGCGCCACAGGAACGGGATGAGCACGACGAAGATGCCGATGACGTTGAGCACGGCGATGGCGAAGCCCTTGCCGAGTCGGCCGATGTTCGGATCGGTGGCGACCCGCACGTTGTAGACCTGGAGTGAATGGGCGTCGGTGAAGCGCCGGCCCGCCCAGACGAACACGCTGTCGAACACGCGGTAGGCGTCCATGATCGAGATCAGGGCGACAAAGAGAATCAGCACGCGAAGGTGCGGCAGCGTGACGTGCCAGAGGTTGCGCCAGTAGCCAGCGCCGTCGATGGCCGCAGCCTCGTAGCGCTCGCTCGGCAGGGTTTGCAGGCCAGCGAAGAACGTGATCATCGCAAACGGGGTCACGTACCAAATGGCCTGGATGATGATCAGCCATTGGACGTTGCTTGCCGTCACTGCGAGCGGCTCATCGGTGAGCACTTCCCAGAGCCACGACAGCAGGCCGCCACGATCGAACAGGTCCTTGTAGATCAGCGAACCGACGACGGGCGTGACGATGAAGGGAAGCAGCAAGGCAGCCATGTAGAACGCCCGCCCGCGGATCACCTTGTCGAGGATGAGCGCAATACCGAGGCCGAGCAGCATCTGGGCCGGAACGGTGATGGCAACGAACTTGAGGGTGAACCGCAACGACGCCCAGAACTCGGGGTCGCTGAGCACGTCGCTGTAGTTGTCGAGCCCTACCCACGTCGGATTGTTCAGATCACGCAGCAACAGCTGGTTCATGCTCAGCCAGATCGTGGTCACCAACGGGACCACCATCAGTACGAGCATGATTGCCACGCTGGGGATCGTGAATCCCCAGAACGTCTTCCTTGTCACGTTCCCTCTCTCCCCAAACCGTTCTGTGAGTGATCAGCGGCACCGAAGCGGCTGAGCACTCACAGAACGGCGGGAAGCCACTGCCCCGAGGGGCAAGCGGCCTCCCGACCGTTCAAGCTCTGTTGTTCACAAGAGCTGTGTTACTGACTAGAGCAGACCCTGCTCGCCGGCTTCGGCGAGGTAGGCCTCTTCAGCGGCAGCAAGTGCGTCCGCTGGATCGGTGCCATCGAGGATGGTGATCAGGGCCTCGCCCAGCTTGGCGCGAGCGATACCCGCAGCTGGGTGCGTGAGGTCTGGACCACGACCGTTGACGAGGCTTGCAGCCGCAGCTGCACCGTCACGAGGACCGGCAGCGTTGGTGACACCGTCACGGGTGACGAGACCGAACTCGGCCGCAGCTTCCTGCGACTCGCGGTCCGTGGCGGCCATCATCGCCAAGAAGATGGCTTCGACCTTGTCCTCGGACGTGCCAGCCGGGATGCCCCAGCCGTCGATGTAGGCAGGTGCAGCCAACACGTCACCGGTGGTGGCGAGTGCGGGAGCGAACTGCATGTCGCCGACGACCGTCGAGGCCTCGGGATCATCCATCGCAGCAGCACGCGATGCCCAGGTGTGACCCAGGATCGCTTCGCCGGTCTGGAACGCAGCCTGCACGTCATCGGTGCTGTAGGTGCCAGCAGCGCCGCCACCACAGTCGTCGTGCATCTGCTTCAGCAAGTTCGCTGCTTCGATGCCCTCAGGGCTGTTGAAGTTCGGCTGACCGCTGACCGGGTCGATCGGGTCGAGGCCGTTGGCGCCGAGGACCGAATCGAACTCGATCTGCCACGCCCAACCGGCAGACAGCATGTACAAGAAGCCGATGTCGTACCCGGCGTCCTGGATCGCTGCGCAGGTCTCGAACGCTTCGGCGAACGTCGTTGGCACCTCGAGGCCGAGGTTGTTCATCTCGGTCTCGTTGTAGAAGAGGTGCATCGTGTTCGACACCATCGGCACCGAGTAGATCTGACCGTCGATCGATGCGAAGTCGAAGAACGCCTGATCGATCTCGTCGAGACCGAAGGTGCTCGAGTACTTCTCGATCATGTCGTTGAGTGGACGCAGGTAGCCCTGGTTCGCCAGCTCGATGATGAACGCGTTCGAACCCTGGTAGAGCTCGAACTCGGGTGAGCCAGTCGACGCGTCGAGCGTCATCTGCTCACGAGCAGCGGTGCTGTCGAGGAACTGGTAGCTCAGCTCGTAGCCACCGTCTTCGCACTCTTCGAGTTCTTCGGCGTACTGGGTCACGATCGGGAACTCCCAACCAATGACATCAAGCTCGAAGCCATCGACGGGTGGGATCGCGCATTCGTCGCTGATGACTTCGTCGAACGACGCTGCTGGAGCAGCTGCCGATTCGTCGTCGCCGCCTGCGTCGCCGAGCAGACCCTGATCGCCAGCTTCGGCGAGGTAAGCCTCTTCGGCAGCGGCAAGTGCGTCGGCAGGATCGGTGCCATCGAGGATGGTCACCAGTGCTTCGCCGAGCTTGGCGCGAGCGATGCCAGCTGCAGGGTGTGCGAGGTCTGGTCCACGACCGTTGACCAGGCTGGCCTCGGCCGCAGCGCCGTCACGAGGACCGTTCGGGTTGGTGACGCCAGAGCGGGTCACGAGACCGAACTCGGCTGCAGCTTCCTGCGACTCGCGGTCGGTGGCGCCCATGATCGCAAGGAAGATCTCGTCGATCTTGTCGGCAGGAGTCCCGACCGGAATGCCCCAGCCGTCGATGTAGGCCGGAGCGGCGAGCACGCCGCCGCCACTGCTCAGTGCAGGAGCGAACTGGATGTTGCCGACTTCAGTCGAAGCCTCTTCGTCATCCATCGCAGCAGCACGCGAGGCCCAGGTGTGACCCAGGATCGCTTCGCCGGTCTGGAACGCAGCCTGCACGTCATCGGTGCTGTAGGTGCCAGCAGCACCGCCACCACAGACATCGTGCATGTCCTTGAGGATGTTGGCCGCTTCGATGCCCTCAGCGCTGTTGAACTGAGGAGCACCGGTCACGGGGTCGATGTTCGTCTTGCCGAGCGAACCGAGCACCGAGTCGAACTCGATCTGCCACGCCCAGCCGGCGGACAGCATGTAGAGGAAGCCGATGTCGTAACCGGCGGCCTGGATCGTCGGGCACGCGTCGAGTGCTTCGGCGAACGTCGTCGGCACGTCGACACCAATGTCGGCGAGTGCGGGCTCGTTGTAGAACACGTGCATCGTGTTCGACACGGCAGGGATTGCGTAGACATTGCCGTCGATCGACGCGAAGTCGAAGAACGCCTGGTCGATTTCGGTCAGCCCGTACTCGTCGCCGTACTTGGCGATGAGGTCGTTGAGCGGCATCAGGTAGCCCTGGTTGGCCAGCTCGATGATGAAGGCGTTCGAGCCCTGGTAGAGCTCGAATTCGGGTGAGCCGGTCGATGCGTCGAGCGTCATCTGCTCACGAGCAGCCTGGCTGTCGAGGAACTGGTAGTTAAATGCGTAGTTACCGTCTTCGCAGTCCTCGAACTCGTCCGCGTATTGCGTGACGATCGGGAACTCCCAACCAATGATGTCGATCTCGACTTCGTCGGCTGGATCTGGAATGGAGCATTCGTCGCTGATGACGGTCGAAGCATCGATTTCGACAGGCTCCGGCGTCGGGGCCGGTTCCTCGTCATCCATCGCGCCTTCGTCCTCGTCCATCGCGCCGTCGTCGTCAGACGACGAACTCGATGAGTCGGAATCGGACGCTGCGGGAGCGTCGTCGGCGCTCTCTGCCCCGTCGCTTCCACCGCACGCGGCGGCGAACATGACGAACGCAAAGAGGATGGCGAGCAGACGTCGCCACCTATGCGGGGTCGTGTGCATGGTTTCCCTCCAGGGTTTTGATCTCGGTGGAGATCGGTTCGAGCCAGTCGATGAGCAGGTCGCTCACCGCAGCTGGTTGGTCGATCGTTGCGAGGTGTCCCGCTCCGGGGATGCCCTCGAGGCGTGCGCCGGGCACGCGTGTCGCGAGTTCGCGGTGCAGAGCTGGCGGACAGACGATGTCTTCGTCGCCGCAAGCGACGAGGACAGGGCAGCTCAACCCGGCGAGCACATCTCGACGGTCGTGGCGGTCAAGGAGCGCTGCGTTTTCGCTGATGAAGCCCGCCGAGCTGGCCGTCTCGGCCATGGCGAAGATGAGCTGGCCGTTGCGCTCGGGGTCCGATGTTTGGACGGGCACGAGTTCTTGGGCCACCAGATGCCAGAGTTTGCCGGAGCGAACGGTGGCTTCCCATTCGCGGCGCTGGTCGAGCTGCTCCTGCGACGGAGCGGCCAGGTTCGTGTCGAAGAGTGCGACGCCCGCGAGGCGTTCGGGGCACTGCTCGGCAAGTGCGGCTGCGACGATGCCACCGAGCGATAGACCGACCGCAACGAACGGCCCTTCGACCAGGTCAGCGACGTGTTCGGCCATCGCCTGGATCGAGATGTGAGGACGCAGCTCAGCGACGATGACATCGAAGCCAGCGTGTTCAAGCGCCACGACCTGGTGCATGAACAGGCGCTCGTCGCACAGGCTGCCGGGAAGCAACACGACCGTGGGGTGCGTCATGCTCGACCTCCGGGCAGGAGGTGCAGCGGGGCGATCTTGCCTGCGGCGTCGCGAACCCAGCCAGCTGCTCGGGCCGCTGCGACGATGTCGGCGTCCCATTCGATGCGGTTCGGGCTGTCGGTGCCACAGATCACCGCGGCGATGGCTGGCGTGCTGCCAACGTTGCTGAAGTTGCGCCAGGCGCTCGGCGGGACCGACACCACGGAGCCGGTGGCGGGCTTGGCGTCGAGCTGGTCGTCGCCGCGGCTCATGCTGACCTGCCAGTCGCCTTCGGCCAGCAGGAGCACTTGGGATTCGGCGATGCGATGGAGACCGGTCGAGCATCCGGGGTCGACACGAAGCCACTCGATAGAGAAGCCCTGGGCGGTCATGATCGGCGCCTGGTGACGGCGATCTTCGGACATGCCGTGACCCAGCACCGACGCAACGTGCGAGGCGTGCCCGTCGAGCACTGCCGACAGTAAGCCTCGGTCGGTCCAGGCCCGGTCGTCTGCCTTGACGAGGTGGGCGGCGAGCTCGTCGTCGGAGTAGCTGTCGATGCCCTCGAGGGCGTCGTCGTGGATCGGAGCAACGGCGCCGCTGGCGTCTTGGCCAGCTGCGGCATCGATGATCGAGTTGTCCGGGGCGAGGTGGAGACCCGTATCGGCCGCTTCGCGCAACACATCGGGTGACCAGATGATGCCGCCGGTGTCGTCACCGCCAAGGGCGACGAACACCCAGCTGTCGTCCGGGCCGGTGTTGGTGAATCCTCTGAACACCCAAGTCGGCGCCGCAAACACGTCGCCGACGCCGAGATCGATGGACTGCTCGGCGTTGCGCCCGATGTCCATCCGGAACGAGCCGCGAGTACAGACGAAGACCTCGGCGGTGTAATGCAGGTGGGGATTGTTGACGACGCCACTCGGCATCGAAGCAGCACCGACGTTGAAGCCGTGGGGAACGGCGAGGTTGATCTTCTGGTCAGCGTTTTGGCTGACGCCAGGACCGATAAACGAGTAGCTGGCCTTGCCCTGGCTGCGTTCGATGCGAACGTCGACGAACGCCTCGGTGTCGGGCATGAAGTCGTCGGGCTCGATGACGCGTCGAGCGAGCTCCTCGCGGCTCACGGGAAGCCCGTCGGATGAAACAGAAGTCGACATGTCAGTTGGTTCCGAGTGGTCGACCGCCGTCGACGCTGATGATGGTTCCGGTGGTGAAGGGCAGGTCTCGAACAACGGCGCTCACTGCAGCGGCGACGTCATCGCCGGTTGCGAGCCGAGCGAGCGGTGTGGCGTCGCGCTGCGTATCGAGGATCTCGGTGGGCATGCGGGCGGCGTAGTCCCCCAGCACCCAGCCGGGTGAAACCGAGACGACACGGATCTTGGGGCCGAGGGCACGGGCAAGCGATCGGGTCATCGAGTCGAGCGCAGCCTTGGATGCGCAGTAGGCGACGTTGCTTCCTTGGCCGGTCACGCCCGAGACCGACGAGATGTTGACGATCACAGGATCTGCGGCGTCATCGAGCAGCGACCGGAACGCTCGAACACAAGCGAAGGGTCCGCGCCAGTTCGTGGCGAAGATGTCATCGATGACGTCATCGGTCAGGCCGTCGAGATCATCGTGGGCGACCGGTTGGGTCTTGCCGGCGCAGTTGACGAGCACGTCGATGGCACCGTGCTGCTCCGCGAGGTCAGCGGCGACCGCAGCCAGCGCGTCGCTGTCGGTGACGGGAATCGCAGTCGCTGCATGGGCTTGGCCGGCCAACGTGTCGAGCGATTCGACCACGGCCGCAGCGCGTTCGGCCGACGAGCCGTAACCAACGACGACAGACATGCCGTCAGACGCGAGCCGCTGGGCAATGGCTGAACCAATGCCTCCGCTCGCTCCGGTTACGACCGCAATACCCATTAGACAGCGCCCATCAGTTCGCTGCGGCTCCGTAGCGCTCGACTCGGATGTCGGCCTGCGCTTGGTGGCCGGCGAAGTTCTCGATGGCGCACAGGCGGGAGCAGTACTCGCCGATCATGGCGCTCGACTCGGCGTTGGTGACACGCTGGTGGGTGACGGTCTTGATGAACTTGCCGACCCACAGACCGCCCGTGTACCGGGCGGCGCCTTGGGTCGGAAGCGTGTGGTTCGTGCCGATGACCTTGTCGCCGTAGCTGACGTTGGTCATTGGGCCTAGGAACAGCGCGCCGTAGTTGCGCATGTGCTCGAAGAAGTAGTCGTCGTCGTTCGTCATGACCTGGACGTGTTCGAACGCCAGATCTTCAGCGACCGCCAGCATCTCGGCGTTGTCTTCGCAGAGGATGACCCGGCCGTAGTCGTCCCAAGCGACCGAGGCGACGTCGGCAGTCGCAAGCGTTTCGAGCTGGCGAGCGACCTCGGCGATCGTGTCTTCGGCCAATGAGCGGCTGGTCGTGAGCAGTACGGCGGGCGAGGTGGGTCCGTGTTCGGCCTGGCCGAGAAGGTCGGTGGCGCAGATTTCGCCGTCGACGGTGTCGTCGGCGATCACGAGCGTCTCGGTCGGGCCAGCGAGTAGGTCGATGCCGACACGGCCGAACAGCAGCCGCTTGGCTTCGGCCACAAACGCGTTGCCCGGGCCGACCAAGAAGTCGACCGAGTCGACGAACTCGGTGCCGATCGCCATAGCGGCGACGGCCTGGATGCCGCCGAGCAGGTAGATCTCGTCGGCGCCGGCGAGGTGCATAGCCGTGACCGTCTCGGCGGGAATCTCACCGTTGATCGGCGGCGTGCACGCAGCGACGCGGGGAACGCCAGCGACCTTGGCGGTGAGCACCGACATGTGGGCGCTTGCGACCATCGGATAGCGGCCGCCGGGCACGTAACAGCCGACGCTGGCGACGGGCAGGTTGCGGTGCCCGAGGAACACGCCGGGCAGCGTCTCGACCTCGACGTCGCTGAGTGTGGCGAGCTGCGCTTCGGCGAAGTTGCGAATCTGGGTTTGCGCAAACTCGATGTCGGCGATGGTCTGCGGGTCGACGCTGGCAACGACATCGGCAATCTGTTGTTCGCTCAAGCGGAACGACTCGGGCGTCCAGTTGTCGAACTTCTCGCTGAGTTCGCGGACCGCAGCTTCGCCGCGGTCTTCGATGTCGGAGATGATGCCGCGCACCGTCTCGGCGAGTTCGAGATTGGCGCCGTGCGCCGATTTCGCGGTCGCATCTTTGATGATCTCAGGCATGGGTGGTCCTTCCCTGGCGGATCGTCCCCGGAACGACGACATCGTGTGGATCGCTGTCGTCCTGGTCGAGGAGTCGAGTGAGAGCGTGTTCGACGAGCAACTCAATGGGTTGTTCGAGCGTGGTGAGGTCGTAACCGGCCCAACTTGCTTGGGGCAGGCCGTCGAATCCGGTGAGCAGCACGTCGCGTGGGGCTTCGATGTCGCGCTCACGCAGGCCATCAATGACGCCGAAGGCGACCTCGTCGCTGCCGACGAGAATCGCATCGGCGAGGTCGGGCGTGTCGTCGGCGAGGTGCTGGGCGATCTTGTAACCGGCTTCGTAGCTGAAGGCGCCCGCTTCGACGTAGCGGCACGGCACACCGTGGCTGCCGAACTCGGTCACCGCACCTCGGTACCGCTGCTGGTCGGTGCTGGTCGAAGCGATCCCGCCGACGAATACGGCCGATCGGGCGCCACGGCCGACGACATGTGCCGCGAGTGCCCGGCTGCCAGCTTCGTTGTCGACCGTTACCGAGGGCACGAGGCCCGACGCCGCCGGCTGGTTGAAGGCCACGGTTGGCATGGCGAGCTGTTCGATGCGGGCGAGCTGGGCAGGGCCGATGCTGGCCGATGCGGCGATCAGCCCGTCGAGGCGATAGCGAGCCACCGTCTCCAGCACGTCGTTGACTTGCGTGGGTTCGGCGAAGCTGAACAACAGCAACTGCTTGCTGCGTTCCGTCAGCTGGCGAGAGAAGAGCGTGAGCACGTGCTGCCAGTACTCACCTGCGGCAGGAACGATGGCGCCGACGATGTCGGTGCGCTGGGCTTTGAGGCTGCGGGCGATTGCGTTCGGCACATAGCCGAGGCGGTCTGCGGCCTCGCGCACTTTGGCGCTGGTCGCCGGTGCGACCTTGTCTGGCGACGAGAAGACGCGCGCGACGGTGGCTTGCGATACCCCGGCCTCGGTTGCCACGTCATGCGACGTGACCCTGCCGGACCTTGCGTTGGTCGACCCCGTGTTTCCCCTCACGATTTGGCGACCTTATGACTACGTAGTCATTCATGCAAGAGGCAAGCACGCTTTTCTTGCCCCGCGCGTGCTGCGGAGCACACTCGATGTGGCCAGCTATGCGCCGAGCAGAATCTGCTTCCAGATCGCAGTGTCGTCAAAGAGGATCCACTCACGACGCAGACCCCAGGGGCCGAACTCGGCGTGCGAAAGCCCCATGACATGCACCTCGGTCCCGGTGGGATCGCCGTAGCGGGTGCCGCCATCGTGAGTGCCGTGGAGCGACCAGCGCAACGCGCCACGCTCGCCCAGGCCAGGATCATCGCGCCCGATCTGGTGGTGGATCGTGAACGTGGCGTCGGGGAAGCACTCGCGAAGCGAAGACCAGAAGGCTCGAGCGCCGGCCCAGCCGTGGGTGCTCATAGCGCCGGGGATCTCGAGGTGAGCGGCCCGGTCGTAGCCCGCCGAGATGGCATCGCCCGAGGCGAGGCCACCGTTCGCTTCGTTGCCCTGGCCGAGCGGCCCGGCCATCAGCGAGCTCATGATGTCGCCATAACGTTGCCCGACCGGATGATCGTTGCCGGTGCCGGTGTAGACGTGGCCTGGCTCAATTGCAGGCGTGTAGGGCTGGGTTGCGGCTCCGGCGCCGCCTTCGGACTCGATTTGAGCGGCTGCGTAGTCACGGGGATCGGCGCCCGTCTGGGCGACGATTGCGCCCTGGTCCCGGATGAGCCACTCGTCGTAGATCACGTTCTCGCGAGCGGCACAGTCGGCGATGATGCGGTAGCGGAACTTGGTCCCGCTGGCTTTGCCATAGAGACCGTCGGCCAGGTGCGTAGCGGTCGAGTAGATGCGGTGGCTCGACAAGAAGCCGCCCTCGCCGTCGTCGCTCCAGATGACGTCTTCGCCCATGAGTTGGCGATCGGGAAACTCGCGTAGCGTCTCGTTGGTGGCGTCGATCACCGCCTGGTTGCCAATCACGACACCGGCGGGCGAGCGAACGGGGATCTCGGGGGCGTAGTAGTGGTGCAGCGTGTCGACGCCGCCGCCTTCCCAGATCTCGTAGGTGATCCCCAGGATGTACTCCTCGGGTGTCGTGAACTTCGCGTCGAAGCCCGTCATTGGGTGGGCTGGCGTTGGATCAGTCATCGGTGTGCTCCCCCGTGTCGATGCGAACGTAGTCATTACCACGCTCGGGACCAGCCTGTCACACCCCCCTGTCAGGATCGGCGTACGCCGATCGGGGAGGCCACCCGGTGATACATCATCCATACGAGAGAAGCCGTCCACCGGCTCGTTTTCGCGCGACTAGGTTCGGATCGATGGGAGCTGTTCCATGTCGTTAACCGAGCTGCCGCCGCTCAAGCTGTCGTTCCCGGCGCCGCACGACGACATCATCGATCCGGTCTTGCGCGACTTCCATCCGGCGATTCGCACCTGGTTCGCCCGCACATTCCCGCTCGGCCCAACCGACCCGCAGGCCAGGGCCTGGCCGAGCATCGCCGCGGGCAACGACACGCTGGTCGCGGCCCCGACCGGTTCCGGCAAGACGCTGTCGGCGTTCCTCGTCTCGATCGACGAGCTGTACAAGCGCCACGACGCGGGCAAGCTCATGCCCGACACGGCCCAGGTCATGTACGTGTCGCCGCTCAAGGCGTTGGCGGTCGACATCAGCGAAAACCTCATGCGGCCGCTCGACCAGATCGCCGAGATCGCGATCGAGCTTGGCTACACACCGCCGGCGCTGCGGGTTGGCGTCCGCTCCGGTGACACGACCAGCAGCCAGCGCAGCTCGATGGTGCGCCGCCCGCCCGAGTTCATCGTCACCACACCCGAGTCGCTGTATCTGATGGTGACCGCCGAGAAGAGCCGCGAGGCGCTTCGTACCATCCGCACGGTCATCGTCGACGAGATCCACGCCGTCGCCCGCGACAAGCGCGGCTCCCACCTGACCCTCACGCTCGAACGGCTCGAACACATCTGTGCCGAGCGCCCCGTCCGCATCGGCCTGTCCGCAACCCAACGACCGGTCGAAACCGTCGCCCGCCTGCTGGTCGGAAGCAAGCCGTCCAGGCCCGACGGCACTGCGTTGTGCGAGATCGTCGACACCGGCCACAAGCGCGAGCTCGACCTCGAGCTCGTGTTGCCCGACGGCGAACTCGAAGCCCTCGCTCCGGCCGAGCAGGTCAGCGAGATGCTCGACGTCATCACCGAGATGATCGAGCAGCACCACACCACGCTCGTGTTTGTCAATACCCGCAGCCTGGCTGAGCGGTTCGCCCACCAGCTCGCCGAGCGGTTGGGCGAGGACAAGGTCGCAGCGCACCACGGTTCGTTGAGCAAGGCCCGCCGTGAGCGGGTCGAACGGAAGCTCCGTGCTGGCGAGTTCAAAGCACTGGTTGCCACCGCATCGCTCGAGCTCGGCATCGACATCGGTCCGATCGAGCTGGTCTGCCAGATCGGCTCGCCCCGCAGCATCGCCACGTTCCTGCAGCGGGTTGGCCGCTCAGGGCACACGCGGCTCGGCACGCCCAAGGGCCGCCTCTTCCCCTTGAGCCGCGACGCGCTCGTCGAGTGCTCTTCGCTGCTGTCGGCAGTGCACGGCGGACGCCTCGATGCGATCCGCCCGCCGGTCGCGCCGCTCGACATCCTCGCGCAACAGATCGTGGCCGAGACGGCTGCCGAGCGCTGGAACGTCGACGACCTGTTCGAGCTCATGCGGGGCGCTGCGCCCTATGCCGACCTGACCCGCGAGCAGTTCGACGAGGTCCTTGAGTTCGTTACCGAGGGCATCGTGACTGGGCGTGGCCCCAAGGGCGCGTACGTCCACCACGACAGCGTCAATGGCGAGATTGAGGGTCGCCGTGGCGCCCGCCTCGCCAGCCTGACCAGCGGCGGCGCAATCCCCGAGATCGCCGACTACCGGGTCATTGCCGACCCCGACGACATGTATGTCGGCAGCGTCAACGAGGACTGGGCGACCGAGTCGCTTCCGGGTGACATTTTCTTGCTCGGCACCCACTCGTGGCAGATCCGGCGCATCGAGCCGGGCGTAGTTCGGGTCGTCGACGCAGGCGGCAAGCCGCCGACCGTGCCGTTCTGGCTGGGCGAAGCGCCTGCACGCACCCAAGAGTTGTCCGAAGAGGTCGCCGAGCTTCGTCAAGGTGTCCAAGACCGACTTCAAGGCACGACACCTGAGCAGGCCGGCCAGGTCCAGGGCTCGATGAAGGCGGCTGTCGACTGGGTCAAAGAGCGCTGCGGCATCGACGACATCGCCGCCGAGATGCTCGTCACCTATCTCGCCGCATCGCTGCAGGTGCTCGGCGATCTGCCGACCACCAACCGTCTCGTCATCGAGCGCTTCTTCGACCAAACCGGCGGCATGCAGCTCGTCGTCCACTCCCCCTTCGGCGGACGCATCAACCGGGCATTCGGCCTGGCGCTGCGCAAGAAGTTCTGCGTGAACTTCGACTTCGAGCTCCAAGCCGCCGCCAACGACGACGCCGTGGTGTTGTCGCTCGGCCCTCAGCACAGCTTCCCGCTCGACGAGGTCAAGCACTACCTCAAGCCCGAGGCCGTCCCGCAGACGCTTACCCAGGCCGTGCTGGTGCCTCCGTCGCCGATGTTCATCTCGCGCTGGCGGTGGAACCTGAACCGTTCGCTGACCGTCCTGCGGTTCAAGGGCGGGCGCAAGAATCCGCCGCCGATCCAGCGCATGGAAGCCGACGATGTGATGGCGGCGGCGTTCCCGTCGGCGGCTGGTTGCCAGGAGCACATCAATGGTCCGATCGAGATCCCGGATCATCCGATTGTGCGCCAGACGATGTTCGACACCCTAAACGAGGGCATGGATGTCGTCGGGCTCCAGGAGCTGACGACCCGCCTGCAGTCCGGCGATCTGGCCGTGACCTGTGTCGACACGGTCGAGCCGTCGCCTCTGTCGCATGAGCTCATGGTGGGACCGGCGTTCACGTTCCTCGATGACGCCGAGGCAATCGACCGTCGCTCCCGTGCGGTGCCGCTGCGTCGAGGCTTGCCCGTCGACCTGACCGAGATCGGCGGCGTCGACCTCTCGGCGATCAACCGAGTTCGGGCCGAAGCCGAGCCCGATGTCCGCACTGCCGACGAGCTGCACGACCTGCTCAGCGACCTCGTACGAGCTCGCCCCCGGGCGACTTGGCAGCCGCTGTTCGATCAGCTCGTTGAGCGCAACCGCGCTGCCGTGGTCGCCCTCGACGGCACCAGCTGGTGGACGACCACCGAACTGGTCGAGTCCGCCCAGGCCATCGGCACCGACACCACGCTCGGCGAAGACGCACTGCAAACGATGGTGCGCGGCCACCTCAACATCACCGGACCAATCACGACCGAGTCGCTCGCCGAGCTGTGCGGCGTCAAGGTCAGTTCCGTCGGCATCGCACTCGTCGCGCTCGAAGGCACTGGCTTCGCCATCCGCGGCGCCTGGTCACCGAGCGAAGGCGCCGACACCGAGTGGTGCGCCCGCCAGCTGCTCGCTCGCATTCACATCTATTCGCAGAAGCAGCGCCGCCGCGAGATCGAGCCCGTCACGACCCAACAGTTCGTGCAGTTCTTGCTGGAATGGCATCACCTTGCGGCTGGCACTCAGGTTCGGGGGCGGCCCGGCCTGTTGTCGGTGCTCGAACAGCTCCAGGGCTACGAGGTACCGGCTGGATCGTGGGACTCCGTCCTTGCTGACCGGGTCGCCGACTACAAGCCCGAGTGGCTCGACGAGTTGTGCCTCGGCGGCGAGGTCGTCTGGGGCCGCCTCTCCCCACCCAAGGTCGAGTTCGCCGACGACCCGGAACAGGCCGATGACACCGACCCGGCGACCGGACCTCGCCGACTCGCCCCCTCACGCGCCACCCGGGTCACGCTGACCACCCGAGCCGACTTCGGTTGGCTCCTCGCAGCCGGTCGTGGCGCAAAGGCCGACGCACCGTGCCCGCTCGCCGGATCGAGCGAGCTTGGCCTCGTCGGCCAGATCGTCGAGGCACTCCAAACCCGAGGCGCACGGTTCCACACCGAACTCTGCGACGAGATCGACGCGCCAGCTGGCGAGATCGAAGACGCGCTGTGGCAAGCCGTTGGCCTTGGCCTCGTGACCGCCGACAGCTTCGGCGCCGTCCGCAAACTGTTCTCGGCCCGCAAGCCCCGCTCGGCTCGACACTCGCTCAGTCGACGCGGCCTGCGTCGTGGAGCTGCTGGCCACGAACGCAGCGAGGGCCGCTGGGCCCTGCTGCCGCCGCCGATGCACATCGAAGACCCCGACGAGTTGGCCGAGGCGGTTGCCGAGCAGCTGCTCGCCCGCTGGGGTGTCGTGTTCCGCGACCTGGCGATGACCGAGACCTTGGCTCTGCCGTGGCGGGAAGTCCTGTGGGCGTTCCGTCGCCTCGAAGCCCGTGGGCTGATCCGCGGCGGCCGCTTCGTCAAGGGCTTTGCCGGCGAGCAATACGCGTCGGTCGAAGCGATCCAGACACTGCGGCAATCCCGCAAGAGCAAAGAGACCGGACGCGTCACCGACATCGGCGCCGTCGACCCCTGCAACGTCACCGGTGTGCTGTTGCCGGGCGAGCGGGTGCGAGCTGTCGGCGGCGCCTCGGTGCGCTACATCGACGGCGCTTGCCCGTCTCAGTCCGAGGCGAGCACCTCGGTAACGACGCCCTCGGGCACCACTTCGTCCTGATCGCTGCGTCGCACGGCAATCGGTGCGTGCCCACCGCGGACCATGCCCTGCGCATGCAGCTCGTCGATCTCGGCCAGCGTGAGCCACACGACCTCGGGATGCTCGTCGCTCGTGGTGACCTCGCCCGAGACTGGCCGAGCCTCGTAGACAAAGTTCACGCCGTAGCTGTCCTCCGACGTACGAGCGCAGTGGAACACGCCAAGGAGCCTGGTCACTTCGACCGTGAGGCCGGTCTCTTCAAGCACCTCGCGCACTGCTGCGTCGACGATCGATTCGTCCGGTTCGAGCATGCCGCCCGGCATCGCCATGCGGCCGCGGGCGACTGCCTTGGTCTCACGCACCATGAGGTAGCGGCCGTTTCCATCAGCCACGACGCAGGCGCAGCCGATGTAGCGCAGCATCAGCTTTGGGCGCGTTGGCGCATGAGCTGATTGACGATCTTGCCGTCGGCTTTGCCTTGGGTTGCCTTCATGATCTGGCCGACGAAGAAGCCCTGAACCTTGTTGTCGCCCTCGAGGAAGCGGCCCCATTCGTCGGGGTTGTCGGCGATGAGCTGATCGAGCAACCCATCGAGTTCGCCGGTGTCCATAGCTTCGAAGCCCATCGACTCGGCGATCGCCGCTGGCTCGCCGCCATTCGCGACGAGCTCAGCGAGCACCGTCTTGACTTGGGTCGAGCTGAGCGCACCGTCGGCTTCCATCGACACGAGCGCCGCGAACGAAGCTGCCGTCAGTTCGCCCTGGCCTTCGGCCAGGTTCTGGTCGACGTGCTTCATGACGGCGGTTGCGTCGCCACCAGCGGCGATCGTCTCGCACGCAAGCCCGTCAAGGCCACGTTCGATCGCAAGGAGCGTGTCAGCTTCGCCCACACCTGCAGCGGCAGCGAGTGCAGCTCGGCGAGCAGCCGGAAGCGCAGGCATCGAGTCGTCGATGCCAGCAATCGTCTCGGCCGTGGGCACGAGCGGCGGCAGATCCGGACAGGCGAAGTAGCGGTAGTCCTCGGCGTCTTCTTTGGATCGGCCCGAGGTCGTACGGCCGCCCTCTTCGTCCCAGTGGCGCGTCTCTTGGTTCGGTTGGTCGCTGTTCGTCCACAGGTCGACGTGGCGGCGAGCCTCGTAGTTGATGGCCCGGCCGAGCGAACGCAGCGAGTTGATGTTCTTGATCTCGCACCGAGTCCGCAGCTCGTCACTGCCGACCGGACGCACCGACACGTTGGCGTCGACGCGCATGGAGCCTTCTTCCATGCGAGCGTCGCTCACGCCGGTGGCCAGCAAGATGTCACGCAGCTCGGCCACATAGGCGCGGGCTTCGTCGGCGTTGCGCATCTCGGGGCCGCTCACGACCTCGACGAGCGGCACGCCAGCTCGGTTGTAGTCGACGAGGGTGGCCGTGGCGTCGTGGATGCGACCGCCGCCACCGAGGTGGGTCGACTTGCCCGTGTCCTCTTCGATGTGGGCTCGCTCGATCGCAATGACGCGCCCGTCGGGCAGCGTGATGGTGCCGTGCTCGTTGGTCGGCTCTTCGTACTGGGTGGTCTGGTAGTCCTTGGGCATATCCGGGTAGAAGTAGTTCTTCCGGGCGAAGATGCCAGGCTCGACGCTGCAGCCAAGTGCCCGACCCAACACCATGGCGAAGTGAACCGCCTGTTCGTTCGGCACCGGCAATGAACCGGGCAGGCCGAGACAGGTCGGGCAGATGTTGGTGTTCGGCTCGTCGCCGAAGTGGTTGGCGCAGCCGCAGAACAGCTTGGTCTTGGTGGCCAGCTCGACGTGGACTTCGAGGCCGATGACCATTTCCCAGCCGTCGGGAAGCACCTGCTTGGTTTCGGTCGTATCGCTCATGCCGCTCCTCCCGAAGCTGCTGCGTTCTCAAGCACTTGAGCTGCCTGGAACATGCGGGGTTCTTGCAGCATCGGCGCGAGTACCTGCACGCCGACGGGCAGGCCGTCATCGCCGACGCCGAAGGGCACCGACATCGAGGGATGCCCCGCCAGGTTCGACGGGATGGTGCAGACGTCGCACATGTACAGCGACATCGGATCGGACTTGGCGCCGAGTTCGAACGCCGTCGATGGCGATGTCGGCGACAGCAAGAGGTCGAAGTTCTCGTAGGCCGCATCGAACTCGTTCGAAATGAGCGTGCGAACCCGCTGGGCCTTGCCGTAGTAGGCGTCGTAGTAGCCCGACGACAGTGCATAGGTCCCGAGCATGATGCGGCGCTTGACCTCGTCGCCGAAGCCTGCGGATCGGGTGTTGGTGTTCATCGTGGCGACGTTGGCGCCGTCGACTCGTTGGCCGTAGCGCACGCCGTCGTAGCGGGCGAGGTTGCTCGACGCTTCGGCGGGAGCGATCAGGTAGTAGGCGGCCAGGCCGTAGATCGTCGCCGGAACGCTGACTGTGTCGACGATCGCTCCCGCGGCGGCCAGTGCTTCGGCGGCTTGTTCAGTTCGACGGCGAACGTCGGGCTCGATGCCCTCGCCCATCAGCTCATCGATGATGCCGACACGCATTCCTTCGACTCCGTCGTGCAAGTTCGGCAACGTCGGTGCGAGCGGTTCCGGGATCGACGTTGCGTCGAGCTGATCGTGACCACTAATCACGTCGAAGCAGAGTGCGGCGTCTTCGACCGTGTGGGCGAAGGGGCCGATCTGGTCGAGTGAGCTGGCGAAGGCGATCAGGCCGTAGCGAGAGACGGCGCCATAGGTCGGTTTGACGCCCACCACGCCGCAGAGTGCGGCGGGCTGGCGAATGGAGCCGCCGGTGTCGCTGCCGAGCGACAAAGGCACGTAGCCAGCGGCGACCGCAGCAGCGGAACCGCCACTCGACCCGCCGGGCACGCGGCTCGTGTCGAGGGGGTTGCGGGTCGGACCGAAGGCCGAGTTCTCGGTCGACGATCCCATCGCGAACTCGTCGAGGTTGGTCTTGCCGACCATGATTGCACCGGCCGCTTCGAGCCGGCCGATGACCGTCGCGTCGTATGGCGGGTTCCAGCCGTCAAGGATCTTGGAGCTGCACGTGGTGGGCGCTCCGCGGGTGCACATGTTGTCTTTGAGTGCGATCGGCACGCCAGCGAGCGGACCAGCGTCTTCGCCAGCAGCGATCTTGGCGTCGACGGCGGCGGCTTGGGCCTCGGCCCGTTCCGTCATCAGGTGCAAGAACGCATGGACCTCTCCGTCACGATCGGCGATGACGGCCGACGACGCGGCCAACGCATCTGCGGCCGAGGATTCGCCCGAGCGCACCGCCGCGGCCAGCTTGGCGGCGCTCTTCAGGCCAGGTTCAGCACTGCTCACGGCGCTTCTCCCAATGCTGGTGGAACCCGGAAGCGACCATCTTCGGCCGCTGGGGCCTGGGACAGGACTTCGTCGCGGTCGAGGCTGGGCACGATCTCGTCGACACGAAGAACGTTGGCCAGCGGGTACGGCTGGGCCATGGGTTCGACGTCGTCAAGATCGAGCGCATTCAGCTGGGCTGCGGTCTCAAGGACAACACAGAGCTGATCGGTAAAGGTCGTCAGCTCGTCGTCGGTAACGCTCAAACGGGCGAGCGAAGCGACGTGAGCGACTTCGTCACGGGAGATCTCACCGCTCATCGGCCGAACCTCCGCAAAAAGTGGGTGTGCACGATGTGATGCTATCGGTCCCCTCCGACGGCAGACAGGGAGAAAACGTCTACGGTTAGCGGGTGGCCGCACATCCCTTCCTCTCGCCCGAATGGATCGACGAGGCACGCGCCTTGCATGCCGAATACATCGACAAGGTCGAAGCCCCTGACGAGCCGGTTCGGCTGAACGTCACGGTCATCGACGCACCGTTTGCCGAAGGCGAAGTCCTCGGCCATGTCGACACCTCTGAGGGGTCGTTCATCCCCGAGACGGGCCACATCGAGAACCCCGACGTCAGCGTCAAGGTTCCGTACGAGGTCGCTCGTCAGCTCTTGGTCGACCAGCAGTACGAGATGCTCATGATCTCGTTCATGTCCGGTGAGATCGAGGTCGAAGGCGACGTGTCGATGATCATGGCGCTCCAGGACATCGACCCGACGGCCGAACAGCAGTCGCTGGCCGAAGAGGTCGCCAACCGCCTGCGAGACATCACCGCTTAACCGTCGGCGGCGGCCTCGTCGTCTTCGCTCGGCTCGCCGAGCACGATCGTGACTTCGCTACCGACATCGAGCGTCGTGCCGATCTCTGGAATCGTGCCGATGACCGGCTCGCCTGGTGTGCCCTGGGTGTCGGCGAAGATCAGGCCGAATGATTCGATGATGTCGACCGCGTCGGCGAGCGACAGGTCGGTGACGTCGGGAACGACCACCGGCTCGGGTCCGGCGCTGACCTGCAAGATGACGGGAGAGTCGGCAGCCACGAGCTCGCCGGCGCCAGGCGCGCTGTCGAGTACGGTGCCCGCCTCGGCGAACGGGTCGAAGACGAGCTGCTCACTGGCCTGCAGCCGAAGTGCGGCGAGCATCGCCGTGGCGTCGCCGATCGAGGTGCCGATCACATCGGGAACGATGCGAGCCTCGGGGCCAGCCGAGATACGCAGTGCTACCGATTCACCCGCCGGCTTCTGGCGCGTTGGTTCGTCAATGTCGATCACCAAGCCGGTGTCGACGGTCTCGCTGTTCTCCTCGGTCACGGCGCCGAGCACGAGGCTTGCGACCGACAGACGATCCCGAGCCTGTTCCATGGTCAAGCCCGACAGGTCGTTGGGGATCTCGACCATTTCGCTGCCGAGTGACACGGTGATCGTGATGGTTTCGCCTGCATCGAGATCTGCGCCTGCCGCTGGATCTTGGGTGACAATCGAGCCGGGCGTACTTCCGTTGAGGCGGGTTTCGAGGCGGTCGATGTCCCAGCCGTTCTCTTCGGCGAGCGCTGAGAGCTCAGCCTCGTCGGCACCGATCAGGTTCGGCACCGATGCCGATCCGGACCCGCCAGCGGAACCGAGGAAGAACCATGCAGCAACGGCCAGCGCGATCAGCGCAGCGAGGACGAGCAACGGCCAGCTGGGGAGATGGTCGTCGAGGTCCTCGGCATCTTGGCGAAACACCGGCCGGGAACCGGCAGCCTGCGCGGTCGATGTCGGTGCATCGAACTCAACCGGATCGAGATCCTCGGCTGATTCCGCGAACGTCGGTTCGGCACGATCGAGGTCTTCAAGCGCGACCCGCTCCGCTTCGTCATCGACGTCGGGGACGACGACGAGGTTCCCTGGTTCAACCGGTTCGTCGAGGCCGGGCACTTCGACCGGGGCCGGCTCGACGAGTTCGGGATGCGCCGCCTTGGGCGGATCAAGCCGATCGAGGCCCGGGATGCCGAGCAGCGGCAGCGGGCCGGGGCGCGACATCGTTTCTGCTGCTGCGAGCAGCGCGATCGTGAGCTCGCCGGCTTCGGGACGCTCGCTGGCGTGGATGCGGCCGCACCGTTCGAGTGGTGAGCGCAGCGCTCCCAAGTCAGCCGAGAGCACAGCAGGAGATGTGCGCCGCAGTGCCAAGGTGCCGACTGCTGTCTCGGCGGAGGCAGGCGCTTCGCCACTCACGGCCTCGTTCGCCAGGAGTGCGAGCGAGTACAGGTCAGCTTCGCCGCTGAGGACCGTGTCTTCGGACTGCTCAGGAGCGAGGTAACGAACCCGGTCGACGGACCGGTTCGCGTCGGCCAACGGAGCGTCGGACAGAACCTCGGCCAGCCCCAAGTCGGTGATGCGCAGTCGCTGATCGGTGGAGAACAGGATGTTCTCGGGCTTGAGCCCTTGGTGGACTTGGCCTTCGGAATGGATGTGGTCGAGCACCCGGGCACATTCGAGGCTCATGACGAGCGCCTGGCTCGGCGTGAGCCGCTCACCCAGGTCGAGCATGGAACGCAGGCTTCCGCCCGCGCACAGTTCTGTGGCGATCCAGACCCGCACGCCGTCAACGCCGCGATCGATGATCTCGACGATGGTGCCGTGCTTGACCTCGGCGGCCCGGTCGACGGCCTCGATCACTCGCTCGGCGAGGTCGGGGTCTTCGCCGAGGGCCTGGTCGAACACCTTGAGCGCGACGTGTTCGCCGACGTCGAGGTCGACGGCAACACAGACTTCGGCGTGAGGTCCGGTTCCGATTCGCCCAACGACTCGGAACCGTTCTCCGAAGACGCGGTCGACCAGATCGGTCGGCTCCAAGGGGTTCATGGCGCCTTGAGCGTAGTTCCCCACATGGCTCCTGCAGCGGCGCTCTTGGGCGGTCTTGCCGCTGAGGAACTGTGACGCCCGGCTCGCTCGTTCGACTGCCCCAGCGAACGGTTCGGCCCGTACCCTGCATGGTGTGGACCTTCCCTCCGCCCGCACGAACCGCCTCATCATCATCGGGGCGCTTGCGCTCGCTGCAGCCCTGTTTGGCACGGCCATCGTCGTGTATCTCGGCAACCCCCGCACCACCGATCTTCCGGTCGCGATCCAAGAGGTCTCGCCAGTCGCCCAGAGCACCGTGGTGCTCCAGAGCGACGTCGTCGTCGACCTCGCGGCTGGCTACACCGCCGAGATCGACATCAACGGCGTGCCGATCCCCGAAGACGAGATCCAAGAAATCCCGGCCCTAAATCAGCTGCGGTACAGCCCGGGCGCAGGCCAGACCCTCGAGCGTCTCTTCACCGAACAGAACTGTGTGCGCGTCAACTACTGGCTCATCGTGCAGGGCCCGCAGAGCGTCCAGACCTATACGTGGTGCTTCGACGCCAACTAGGCGCAGATAACCAGCTCGTGGGCGGCACGAGAGGCTGCCAGGTAGATCTCGGCGGCGTCCATCCTGCGGGTGTCGACGAGTACGGCGTCGTACTCGATGCCCTTGTGGACCCAGACGTCGCCGTGGGCCAGTAGCCGCGCGTTGGCCCATTCGTCGTCCATCCGGGCGGCAACGGCATCGATCTCGCTCGGCGCAATGGTTGCGACAGCGCGGCCGGTGGGTCGGATCCCGATGAGTTCCACCGCAGGTAGTCCGGTCGACGCCGCATGCTCGTTGAGCCAGTCGGCGATCTCGGCCGACATGCGGTAGGCCGTCGCCAGGATGTCGTCCTCGATGCCGAGGCGCTCGGCGATCGTGCTCAGGCCGAGCGCTCCTGGCGCCGAGGTCTGTGCGTCATCGCCGACGAGTGTCAGGCCGGTCGCCCGCCGTTGCACCGCACGCAACTGCATTTCGGTGAGGTCCTGCGCCTCGTCGACGACGACGTGCGAATAGCGAGTCGCCGACGTGTTGAAGCGGGCGTTGAGCTCATCCATGAGCGGGCCGTCTTCTTCGACCGCTCGCCACGCCGCGATGGTGTCGTCGTCGAGGCCGAGCGAACGCAGCGTCGCCACATTCTTGAGCCGCTTCCAGGCTTGGGCTGCGCTGCAGGCGGGCATGACCGTGGCGACGGCTTCGCGAACCTCTTTGGCGGTGAAGCCGGTCTGGCGCATCAACGCCGATTCGACGCCCTTGCGCTTGTCCCGCCACGGAAGCGAGGACCCCTGCACGTGCGTCAGCATGGCCTCGACGTCGTCTTGGCTGACCTGCTTGAACCGGACCTTGAGCGGCTGCGGGGCATACAGCGACGCTTCGAACCGGTCGAGCACCGTCGGCCAGTCGATCGTCGAGCCGACCTCGCTGGTCGTCCCCAGAAGCCGAGCGAAGGTGGTTTGGCGGACCTTGCTCTCGCCCAGTGTCGGCAGGACCGAGGCGATGTACTTGAGGTACCGGTCGGATGGACCGAGAATCAGGATGTCGCTCGACAGCACCCGCCGGTCGTTGTACACGAGCCAGGCCGCCCGGTGGAGGCCGACGACGGTCTTACCCGTTCCTGGTCCGCCTCGAAGCACCATGCGTTCGTCGGGGTCCCGACGGACGAGCTCGTCTTGTTCGGACTGCAGCGTGGCGACCGCAGTCTTCATGGTCTCGCCACGGCCTCGGTCGAGCTCGGCCATGAGTGGCGAGGAGCCGGACACCTCATGTGTCGCGAACTCTTCGATGAACAGCTCGTCGATCGCACCGACATAGCTCACCCGGCGAGCAAGCCCCATGGGGTCTTCGAAGCGAGCCCGGTAGAAGGCCTGCGCAAACGGCGCCCGCCAGTCGATCACGAGTTGGTTCCCGCGCTGCTCGACGCCGTACAAGCCGACTCGCCACGGCTCGTCGTCGTCGATGCGTCCGAAGACCGTGAGTTCGTTCTGGAGCTTCTCGATCGCGCCTCGCACGACCGCCTGCATGTATTCCTCGGTCAGCTCATCGGCGGCGACGAGCTTTCGCGAGCGCAGTTCGATCAGCTTGTCGGCTGCGGCGGTTCGTGCGAGTTCGAGCGCGGCGCGTTCTTCGTCAAGATCCACCGCGACCATCCGGGCAGATTAGCCAGGAGGGACGACACCCGTCTCGAGTAATTCGACGAACGCGGCCTCATCGATGATCGGCACGCCGAGTTCTTCGGCCTTGGTGACCTTGGATGCTCCCGGCGACTCGCCGACCACGAGCGCAGTCGTCTTCTTGGACACGCTGCCCGGCGACTTACCACCGCGACTGGTGATGGCGTCCTTGACGCTGTCCCGGCTGAAGTTCTCGAGGCCACCCGAGACGACAATAGCGAGACCTTCGAGCGTCTGGTCGACTTCGACGACCTCGGGGCCGTTGAAGTCGACGCCGGCTGCCCGCAGGCGTTCGATGATGCCGAGATTGATCTCGTCGTCGAAGTACGCACGGAGGCTCTCGGCGATCGTCGGCCCCACGCCATCGACACTGGCCAACGTTTCGACGTCGGCCTCGATGATCTTGTCCAGATGCCCGAACGCCTTGGCGAGGACATGCGCACCACTGTTGCCGAGGTGACGGATGTTGAGGCCGATTAACAGACGACCCAATCCCTGGCCTTTCGAAGCTTCGATCGACGTCTCGAGGTTCCGGACCGAGATCTCACCGAAGCCTTCGATCTGGCCAACGGCTTCGAAGTCGAGTTCGTAGACGCCAGCAATGTCGCTCAGTAGTCCTTGGGCGGTGAACAGCTGCACGGTCCGCTCGCCGAAGCCCTCGATGTCCATCGCGGCACGAGCGGCGAAGTGCTCGATCCACGCGTCTCGTTGGATCGGACACGTCGGGTGCAGGCAATAGTGCGCCGCATCGCCCTCGCTGCGGCTCAGCGGGTGATGGTTCTCACAGGAGCAGTGCGTCGGAAAGGTCCACTCGGGCAGGTCGGCCGGACGCTCGGACAACACCGGCCCCAGCACCTCGGGGATGACGTCGCCAGCCTTGCGCACGAGCACCGTGTCGCCCGGGCGGATGTTCTTGACCTTGACCTGGTCTTCGTTGTGCAGCGTCGCCATCTGGACGGTGGAGCCACCAACGAACACGGGCTCGAGTACCGCGAACGGCGTGGCCTTGCCCTTGCCGCCGATCGACACCTGGATGTCGATGAGCTTGGTGGACTTCTCTTCGGGCTGGAACTTGAACGCAATCGCCCAGCGGGGATGATGGCTCGTCACGCCAAGGTCGCGTTGCATCGCCAGCGAGTCGATCTTGGCGACCGCACCATCGGTCTCGTAGTCAAACTCGTGGCGCCGAGCCTCAGCGTCGGCAAAGTACGCCTTGACGGCGTCAGCACTCTCGACGACCTTGACCTGGTCGTTCACCGGGAAGCCGAGGCTGCCCAAGTACTCGAACGTTTCGCTGTGGCGAGTCAGCGTCGGGGCGCCTTCGACTTGGCCGAGTTGATAGGCGAACCAACGCAGGTTTCGCGACGCGGTGACCGATGCATCCTTTTGGCGAAGCGACCCTGCGGCGGTGTTGCGAGGGTTGGCGTAGAGCTGCTCGCCCGCTTCGCGCCGGGCGTCGTTGAGGGCGTTGAAGTCGCTGATCGGCATATAGACCTCGCCGCGGACCTCGAGGATTGCGGGTGCATTGGAGCCGAGCTGCTTGGGCACATTCGCGATCGTCGCCACATTCGCAGTCACGTCTTCGCCAACCCGACCATCGCCGCGGGTTGCTGCTCGCACCAGCGTGCCGTTCTCGTAGCGAGCGCTGATCGCCAGCCCATCGAACTTGAGCTCGCACACGAACGCTCCGAGTTCGCGGCCTTCGCCGGCGGCTCGCACCAATCGGGTGTGCCAGTTGTCGAACTCGTCGGTGTTGAACGCCTTGTCGAGCGACATCATCGGGATCTCGTGCTCGACCGGAGCGAACGTCGCCCCCGCACCGACTGCCAGTGCACCAACGGTTTGGGTCGGCGAATCGGCGACCGCAAGCTCCGGGTGTGCGGCTTCGAGTTCCGTCAGTTCTCGCACCAACAGGTCGAAGTCAGCATCGCTGATCTCAGGTGCGTCCATGGCGAAGTAGCGCTCATTGTGGTGAGCGATCTGGGCACGGAGCTCGGCGACGCGGGCAGCGGGATCAACGGTCACGCCGCTCACTCTAGGCAGCGTGTTGGGGGTCCTTAGATGCTTCCGGCAAACAGCACCGGCGTCGTTGGTTGGTCCGATCCCGTGTCGGGTTCGATCGTGATCCCCCAGCCGGTCGTCCAGAGGTCATCGATGGCTAGCACCGCAGCGACCGAGCCGTCGTCGGGGGCGAAGAGGCCAGCCGGCGCGACGCCGTCTTCGTGCACGAACCACAGTGCATAGGCCATGCCCGGGCCAGGATCGGCAAGGCCGTCAGCGATCACGGCGACCTGGTCCTGGTTGTCTGACCACACCACCTGGACGGTCCCGGTCTGACCATCGGTTGTTGCTTCGAGGGTCGCTACAACGGCGTCGGCAGCAGAGACAACCTCTGACGTCGGATCTGTGTCCGGGCGAGTGAACACCACGGCGCCAACAACGAAGAGGGCGACCGCCGCAGCCACAGCGAGTATCGACGGCGTGCGGCCGAAGCGGCCACGGGTCACCGTGGCGAGCTCTGGAGCGTCTTGGCGAGTCTGGGCGACCTGGGCCAGCACCGACGCCTTGAGCCTGTCCGGCGGCTGGGCGTGGTTGTGCTCGGCAAGGGCGAGGGCAATCGACTGGAAGTCGGCGACGTCGACTTGGCACTGCTCGCAGGACCGCAGATGCGCTTCGAAGCGCGCGCGCTCATCGCCATCCAAGGCATCGAGGGCGTAGGCCCCAGCAAGCTCATGCAGGTCTTCGATGCTGGTCACGGGTTCACTCCCATCTTGTCACGGAGCCGGATCAGCCCATCACGGATGCGGGTCTTTGCGGTCCCTTCGGGGATGTCGAGCAGCTCGGCGACCTCGCGATAGGTCTTGCCGCCGAAGTACGCAAGCGTGATCGCTTCGCGTTGGGTCTCGGTGAGTTCATCGAGCGCTCCACGCACCTCGGCGCGATCGAACCGATCATCGACAACCGCAGCGACAGGGTCGGTCGTGACATCGACCACGCTCTGTTCGTGGTCGCGCGCTTCGCGGCGACGTCGCGCCTCTTCGGAGCGCACCCGGTCAACCGCGCGGCGATGGGCGATCGTCGCCGACCAAGACCTGACGTTTCCTCGATCAGCGTCGAAGCATGGCGCCACGCGCCAGATCTCGACGAAGATCTCTTGGGTGACTTCGTCAGACATCGACGCATCGCGTACGACCTTGTGAACGATGCCGTAGATCAACGGCGCGAGCTCGTCGTACAGCCGCTCGAACGCCGCCTCATTACCCCGACCCACAAGCGCCATCAATTCGTCGCCGGATACCTCTGCGAGGTCGACAGCCTGTTCGGGCACGACGCGAGGTCGAAAAGGGCTCACGCGCATAGTTTCTCGCAGCCCGGGGGCCAAACCCAGGACCCAGTGGCGTGAATAGCTGAGACACATGTCATGTTCGGAGCCCCCGACGCGCCGGATTGGTCGCCCCCGGAGTTCTTCTTGAACGTAGCCGAAATCATCGGTTGGCCCGATGAGCTTCCGAATCGTTCCAATCCTGACCGCCGTTCGGCTCCGAACTCAGTGTGTGCCAACCGGCGACTGCAGTCGCTCGGCACAACCCAACTCCGTACGTTCGCCTGGAGGCGATTCCTATGAACACCAACCCCCGACCACGTCGCTCGACAGTCCTAAGAACGCTGAGCGCCCTCGTTGCGCTCGCGCTTCTCGTCGCCGCATGCGGCGGCAGCGACAGCAGCGAAGATGCCATGCTCGGCGCATCAGGCCCGGCCTGCACTGCCGTTCCAGCTGACGGCGAAGGCAGCTTCGGCGGTATGGCCGACGATCCCGCAGGCACTGCAGCCTCGAACAACCCGGTGCTATCCACCCTCGTGACGGCGGTCGTCGAAGCCGACCTCGTCGACACGTTGAACAGTGACGGCCCGTTCACGATTTTCGCACCAACCAACGATGCGTTCGCTGCGATTCCCGAGGCTGACCTGGCTGCAGTGTTGGCCGACAAGGACTTGTTGACGAGCGTGCTGACCCTGCACGTTGTGGCGGGCGAATCGCTCTCCGCCGACGAGCTCATCGACGCAGGCACCGTCACCACCGTGAACGGCGCCTCGGTCACCATCGATGAAATGGGCGACGAGTTCACGGTCAACGGAGCAGCTGCGGTCTGCCAGAACGTGCCAACGGCAAACGCAACCGTGCACATCATCGACACCGTCTTGCTGCCGAGCTAAGACGCACAAGCCCTCGCAGCCACCCCGTTCGTCATCGACGTCGGGGTGGCTGCAGCGCGTTTTGGCGGAGATTATTCAATCCGGGCAACGGTTGGCTCCGAACTAGCTGCATGCACAACGAAACCGACCCGCCACAGACCAGGCGCTCAGCGACCTCGAGCACCTGGGCCGGCCCTGCGGTCGTGGTCTTCAGTCTCGGTGTCGCCGAACTTGTCGCTGGCTTCTCCGGCCGGTGGCGCTCGCCGATTCTCGCCGTTGGCGATGCATTCATCGATCGGACACCTCGATGGCTTAAGGAAATCGCCATTGACTGGTTCGGCACGAACGACAAGATTGCCCTGCTGCTCGGCATGGCAGCAACGATCGCAGCACTCAGTGTTGGCCTCGGCATCGCCCTCAAACGGGGATTCGGCCGTGGCGTCATCGCTGCGGTTGGAGCGTTCGGCCTGCTCGGCGTTATCGCCGCGTTGGCGACCCGAACGCCTGCACAAAGTTCCCTTATTCCGGCCATTGCAGCCCTGCTGGCCGGCCTCGTCGGTGTTGTCTTCCTCGTGATGTTGGGCTCGAGGGAGACCACCGGTGATGGTCTTGACGACGCAGCTGACTCGCCGATCATCGGGCTGGGACCGAACCGCCGTCAAGCAACCCAAGCCCTCGGCCTGCTGGCCGCGGGCACCGCGCTCGGTGTCGGCGGGCGCCGTCTCGGCAGCAGCTTCGACGTCGGCGCCGAACGAGACACCATCGAGCTCCCAACCGTCACGCGGGCAGCCCAGCCGACGACAGCGCCGACAGACGACGCAAGCTCAACCGAATCCACCCCAGACACCCCCGACGAATCGGCATCCGAAGCCCCAGCCACCGCCGACGACATTCCCGTCGACGAGCTCGAACCGGTCGAGACACTCGCCGCTCGCGCACCCGCGATTGTCGGGCTCAGTCCGCTCTTCACCCCGAACGACGACTTCTACCGCATCGACACCGCACTGACAGTGCCCCAGGTATCCATCGACACGTGGACGCTGTCCATCACCGGCATGGTCGACGAGCCAATCACCCTGACCTGGGAAGACCTGCTTGAGCGTCCGTTCGTCGAAGCCGACATCACCCTCTCGTGCGTCTCAAATGAGGTCGGTGGCAACCTGCTTGGCACCGCACGCTGGCTTGGTACCCGGCTGGACACGCTCCTTGAGTCCGTCGGTGTCGATCCGAACGCAGATCAGATCGTCGGCCGCTCGGTCGATGGCTACACGTGCGGTTTCCCGGTCGACGCGCTCGACGGTCGAAACGCCCTCGTTGCCATTGGTATGAACGGCGAACCGCTCCCTGCGATCCATGGCTACCCCGCTCGCTTGATCGTGCCGGGTCTTTATGGCTATGTCTCGGCAACGAAATGGTTGACCGAGATCGAGCTGACCCGATTCGACGAGTTTGACTCGTACTGGGTGGAACGAGATTGGGTCGACGACGCACCGATTAAGACCCAGAGCAGGATTGACACCCCCCGCCCACTAACGACTGTTTCAGCTGGCTCAACCCCGATCGCCGGTGTCGCCTGGGCACAGACCCGCGGCATCACGCAGGTCGAGGTCCAAGTCGATGATGGTGAGTGGGTCGAGGCAAACCTCGTTCCTGCGGTCAATGACGACACCTGGACGCAGTGGTGGCTCGACTGGGACGCCACGCCCGGACGCCACACCATCACCGTGCGCGCAACCGACCCCGACGGCGGCGTGCAGACCGACGAGCGGGCAACACCATTCCCTTCGGGCGCCACGGGGCGTCACGAAATCGTCGTGATCGTTTCCTGATCCGAAATCTTCAAGAAAAACCAATCCGGCCCGCCAACCCGCTCCGAACCCAACGCAGACACCTCCCCAACAAGGAAGACTCCCATGAAGAAGAAGACTCCCATGAAGAAATCGCTCGCCTTATTGGTCGCCACGGTATTTGCGGCCTTGACGCTGTCCGCATTCGCTGCACCATCCGCCCAGGCTCAGGATGATGACCTTGGTGCGTTTGGTCCAGGTTGTGCCGCTGTTCCTGAAGACGGCGAAGGCAGCTTCGCCGGCATGGCCGACGACCCCGCCGGCACCGCAGCCAGCAACAATCCCGCACTCTCCACCCTCGTCTCCGCCGTCGTCGCCGCCGACCTCGTCGACACCCTCAACAGCGACGGACCATTCACCGTCTTCGCACCCTTCAACGGAGCGTTCGAAGACATCGACCCCGACACCCTCAGCACCGTCCTCGCCGACACCGACCTGTTGACCACCATCCTCACCCACCACGTCGTCGTCGGTGACAGCCTCGACGCCGAAGCCCTCGGCAACGCTGGCTCCGTCTCCACCGCCGCAGGCACCACCGTCGACATCTCCAACGACGGCCTCACCATCGGCGGCGCCGCAGCCATCTGCAGCAACGTCCCCGTCGCCAACGGCACCGTCCACATCATCGACGCCGTCCTGCTCCCCCAAGCAGCCATCGACGCCCTCACCGCTGCGAGCGACGACGGCATGATGGGTGCGTTTGGTCCAGGTTGTGCCGCTGTTCCTGAAGACGGCGAAGGCAGCTTCGCCGGCATGGCCGACGACCCCGCCGGCACCGCAGCCAGCAACAATCCCGCACTCTCCACCCTCGTCTCCGCCGTCGTCGCCGCCGACCTCGTCGACACCCTCAACAGCGACGGACCATTCACCGTCTTCGCACCCTTCAACGGAGCGTTCGAAGACATCGACCCCGACACCCTCAGCACCGTCCTCGCCGACACCGACCTGTTGACCACCATCCTCACCCACCACGTCGTCGTCGGTGACAGCCTCGACGCCGAAGCCCTCGGCAACGCTGGCTCCGTCTCCACCGCCGCAGGCACCACCGTCGACATCTCCAACGACGGCCTCACCATCGGCGGCGCCGCAGCCATCTGCAGCAACGTCCCCGTCGCCAACGGCACCGTCCACATCATCGACGCCGTCCTGCTCCCCCAAGCAGCCATCGACGCCCTCACCGCTGCGAGCGACGACGCTCCTCAGCCGGAGCTTGCCGTGACCGGCGTTGAGACGTGGCAGCTCGCCATCATCGGCGCTGCCGTTGTCGGCGCTGGCGGTCTGGTGCTGAACACCCGTCGCCGCTTCGACTGACGACAGCGGCTACCCCTAGCTGACGTCAATGGGACGGGCCTTCGGGCCCGTCCCATTTTCGCGTCTGCCACCGCGTTGAGGTGTCGGGCTCAGCCGAGGGTTCGGTTCGTGACGCAGTATTCGAGGCCCGCTGGGTCGTGCATGATCGTCCACTGCACGTGCGAGTCGCCGACGCAGAGCTGGTCGACTCGGTGCGGAACCGGGTCCGATACGAGCGCACCGAGCCGTTCTTCGCCACTTCCGGGCACGAAGCAGAAGACCAGGCCGCCAGGCGACCGCATGATCACGTGCCCTGGCTCGGCCAACACGCGAGCGCCGAGCGAGACCGCTCGATCCCGATACGCAGCCAGGTCGTCGACGTGAAGGTCGATGTGCACGCGCGCCGGCCCCTCGTGGACCTGCATCCGGAGCGAGGATGCCCCGTCGGACGGCTCGAGAGTCAGGAACTGTTCGCGGTCACCTCGGCGCGCCGACGGTGTCGTCTCGGTCGCCGCAGACCAGAAGCGCAGCGCATCATCAAACGAGTCGGCCGGCACGTCGATGAAGGCAGTCACCCAGTGGATCGTCATGATTGGCCTTCCATGTGTCCGGTCAGGACGTTGACGGTGTTCGTGCCGATCTCGGCGACGGCATAGCCGCCCTCCATGCAATAGACCGTCGGCAGCCCGACGGCGCCGAGGCGTCGCCCATAGGTCGCGAAGTCAGCCGAGGCGAGCCGGAAGCTGCTGATCGGGTCGGCCTCGAACGTGTCCACCCCGAGCGAGACCACGAGTGCCTCGGCGCCCCAGGCAATGATCCGGGCGATGGCGTCGTCGAGCGCTTCGAGCCAGGTCGCAGCGTCGGTGCCAGGAAGCAGCGGATAATTGGCCGTTGTCCCCTCGCCCGCTCCGACGCCGGTCTCGTCGGCGAACCCGAGGAAGTGCGGAAACTCGTGGCGTGGGTCGCCATGCAACGAAGCGAAGAACACATCGCCTCGGTCCCAGAAGATGTCCTGGGTGCCGTTGCCGTGATGGAAGTCCACGTCGAGCACCGCGACTCGCTCGACGCCATCGTCGCGGAACCCCTGCGCTGCGATCGCAGCGTTGTTCAGGTAGCAGTACCCGCCGAAGTAGTCCTTGCCGGCGTGATGCCCGGGTGGCCGACACAGCGCGAACGCAGTCGCGGCACCACCGGTGACGAGTTGCTGGGCGGTGCGAGCGATCGATGCTGCCTCGAGGGCAGCTTCCCAGGTCCCCTCGGCGATCGAGGTCTCGGCCGCGAATGCGAAGTAGCCGAGCCGTCCGTCGATGTCCTCTGGCTCCCGCTGCTGCATACGCCGGCCGGGGAAGCAGGTCGGAATCATGTCGCCGGTTTGGCCTGCGGCGGTCCACACATCCCATGCCTCAGACAGGAAGCGCACGAACGCGGGATCGTGGACCTGGCCGAGCGAGTCGATGTCGATCGGCGTCGGGGCGACCGCTTCGTCGAAGCCGGCGGCGTCGAGCGCAGTGACAATGTGGTCCCAGCGAGCGGGGCTCTCGAACGGCGGCACGAGCTCGCCGCAATACAACTCGCCCTGAGGCTGATGGCGACGGTGAACGGAGCTGGCGACATGCGGCATCATCACCGCCATGATGGCCCACGTCCGGCAGGGTCGATGACGAATTGGCGCCGTAGGCTCTGGCCAATGCGTGATCGGCCGAGTCGTGACATCGCTGTGTGGGTGCTACGAGTGCTGTGGTTCGTCCTTCCGTTGACGGCTGGCCCGACGGTCGCCGACGCCGCCGCCGAACTCTCTGACACCGGTCGCATTGCCGTACTCGCCGGTGCTTGGATCGTGTGGGCAGTCGGCCTAGCTGCGGCAGCGGTCCTCCTCCCGCTCAGTTTGACGGTCATCCGGGTCTTGGCTCCGAAATCGGTCACCGTGACGGTGTGGGGTCTGATCGCCGGTGACGTTTCTGGTCTCGGCATCGTGGGCCTCGTGGTCGCCATCGCCGCGACGGCGGCTGCGTTCTCTTCACTCGTCGGCGATCGGATGGTCGATGGCGCCAGCTACGGCGACGAACGTCGCATGCTGCTGCGCCCACCGACCTCGCTACTCGCTGGCCCCATACCGCTCGCCTGGGTGCTGGCTGCCATTGGTCTCGGGCTCGGTCCGGCAGCATTCGCCTCGTCGGGATGGATCCTCGGCGCCATCGCCACCGTCGCCGGGCTCGGGCTCGTCTATCTCGCCGGCCGATCGCTCCACCAACTCAGCCGTCGCTGGATCGTGTTCGTGCCGACCGGCTTCGTGCTCCACGATCTCTCGGCACTCACCGAGCCGGTGCTGTTTCGACGCACCGCAGTCGAGCGCCTTGGCGCTGCGATCGATGGGACGCCCGCCCGCGACCTCTCGCTCGGCGCTGCCGGCCTCGTCATCGAATGCGAGCTCACCGACGCCGCCCCGCTCGGTCTTCGGTCCAACGCCCGCACGACCGGCGTCGCTGCGGAACTGACCGACGTCCGCCGCTTCCTCTTCGTGCCGACCCGCCCAGGCGCGCTGCTCGACGAAGCCGAGAGCCGCCGCATCGCGGTCGACTAGGAGTAGTACGCCTTTCTCGCTACTGGGCGATGCCGCCGCCGACGACGTGGTCGCCTTCGTAGAGGACGACCGTCTGACCGGGAGCGACACGCTGCTGCGGGGACTCCCAGATCACACGGTCGCTTTCGACTCGCGCGGGGCGCGTCTCTCCGTGCGCACTCGTCTGGGCGACAAGGCCCTCGTCGACGGCGTCGCCGATCCACACCATCACGTCGAGATCGACGTGATCGCTCAGCAGATCTTCGCGGCGTCCGATCGTGACTCGTTGCGCAGCGATGTCGACATCGGTCACGTACCGAGGCGGCATGCCGCCGGCAAGCCCGAGGCCCTTGCGCTGGCCGATCGTGACCGTCTGCAGCGCTTCGACCGCACCGACTTCGACGCCATCACTGTCGACCACAACGCCAGGGGTGAACGGCATGCGCTTGCCGAGAAATTCGTGGCGTGACGTCGTCGAGGCGATGAAACAGACGTCTTGGCTATCCGGCTTGTTCGCCACCCGCATGCCCAGGTCGGCGGCGATGCGGCGAACCTCAGTCTTCTCCATGCCACCGACCGGGAACTCGACTCGCTCAAGATCCGCAGCGCTCAGCATGTGGAGGACGTAGCTCTGGTCCTTGGCCATATCGACGGCTCGGGCGATGCGACGGGTCCCGTCAGCGACCCGCACGATCTGGGCGTGGTGGCCGGTGACGACAGCGTCGAAGCCGAGCGCGTCGGCCCGCTCGAGCAGTCGGGCGAACTTGATCGAACGGTTGCATTCGATGCACGGATTCGGCGTGCGACCGGCAGCGTGCTCGGTCACGTACGGAGCGATGACGTCGCGTTCGAAGTCCTCGCCGAAGTTGAAGACATGGTGGTCGACCCCGAGGAGATCAGCCGCCCGTCGAGCGTCTTGCACATCGCTGACCGAGCAGCAGCCCTTGTCGCTCGGACCGCCCCACAGCTTCATGGTGACGCCGACGACCTCGTGGCCGGCGTCGAGCATGAGCGCCACGGCGACCGACGAATCCACGCCGCCCGACATCGCGACCATGACCTGCTTTCGCTGTACCTGCATGAGACTCCTCAGGCAGCCGCAGCGCGGAGCTGCAGCACGGCGTCGGGGATGATGTCGAGGGCTCGGTCGATGTCGTCACTCGTCGTGCCGAAGCCAAGTGACAGGCGCAGCGAGCCAGCGGCGAGTCCACGGGGGAAGCCCATGGCAGCCAACACGTGGCTCGGGTCCTGCGCACCACTCGCGCATGACGAGGCAGCCGATGCGTAGATACCGGCCCGTTCCAGCATGAAGAGCAGTGCTTCGCTTTCGATGCCGGGGAAGCACAGGTGGGCGCTACCCGCGACCTTGTCGACCGGGCCGGCGAAGTCGTCTGCGCCTGGAACGGGAGTGATCGCCGACTCGACGGTGTCGGGCAGGGCGTGCGTGATGCCGCGGACCAATCGATCTCGCAGCGAGCCGACGCGTTCGACGACGGCGGCACGTTCTTCGGCCATCGCCTGGGCTGCTGCACCGAACGCCGCAATGCCAGCGACGTTGTGCGTGCCGGAGCGAAGCTCGAACTCTTGACCGCCGCCGAGCAGCTGGGCCGAGATCGAATGGCGGTCGCGTACGACGAGCACACCGACGCCCTTGGGCCCACCGAACTTGTGACCGCTCAGGCTGATCATGTCAGCGCACGCCGCCCGTTCGGCGACATCGAGCCAAGGGAACGCCTGCACTGCGTCAGTGTGAAGAAGCGCTTGGGGCGCATGCTCATCGAGCAGCTCTCGGATCGGTTCGAGCGGCTGGATCACGCCGGTCTCGTTGTTGGCCATCATCACGGACACGACGGCGAGCTGATCGTCACAGATCGACGCGAGCTGTTCCAGATCGAGCTGACCCTGCGCGTCGACACCGAGCACGACACCGTCGAGATGCTCGACCGGATGCAGCACCGCATGGTGCTCGACGGCGCTGCAGGCGACTCGGCCTTGGAGGCCCGCTGCTCGGCTCTGCTGGTGGGCGCCGACGATGGCGAGATTGTCGGCCTCGGTTCCGCTGCCGCAGAACACGACCTGGGTCGGTTCGACGCCGAGCGCCTGAGCGACCTGGTCGCGGGCGTCGTCGACGATCCGGCGAGCGATGCGAGCGGCATGGTGTGCGCCGGTCGGATTGCCGTAGCCGGCACGCGCCGCGTCGACCATCGCATCGAGCGCCTCGGGGCGCATCGGGGTGCTCGCGGCCCAGTCGAGGTAGGCCTCGCCAGCTTCGCGTGTAGTCGACATATCAACAGGCTACCGATACCGTCCGCGGCGATGACCGGCAGTTCCCACGATCATGATCCTGGCCTGTACGCCCGCTCGTTCGCCGACGTGTACGACGCGTGGTACGAGGATCTGCACGACGTCGGCGAGATCGTTGCCGCCTTCGCTGCCCGCTGCGTTCCGGGAGCCACGATCATCGAACTCGGCTCGGGCTCTGGACGCCTCAGTACCCCTCTCGCGCACTCGGGCTTTGCTGTTGTCGCCATCGACAGTGCGATTTCGATGCTGGATCAAGACTTCTCCTCGAGCCGCAAGATCGCCGCCGACATGGCCGAGCTTCCGTTGGACGACGAAGCGGCCGACGCGGCACTGATCGCTTACAACACGTTGTTCAACCTCGCTGGCTCGGCGCTACAGCAACGCTGCATCACCGAAGCTGCCCGCGTGCTTCGACCCGGCGGCCTGCTTGCGATCGAAGCGTTCATCGCTCCGGAGACCGATCCCGAAACGCCGTTCGGTGTTTCCGTCGTGCCTCATCACACGCATAGCGACCGCCGGATGGCCATCCTCACCTGGCACGACCCAGCCGAGGGCGAGGTCATCACCGGCGCGCACGTCGAGCTCGGCCCCGAAGGCGTTCACACCCGGCCCTGGCAGCTCGTGTACCGCTCGCCCGCATCGATCGATGAAGCTGCCGCTGCGGCTGGATTCGAGTTGGCCGAACGCCACGCCGACTGGTCCGGCACCGAATTCGATCCGGCTGGCGTGCGCCACGTCAGCTGGTACCGACGCGCCCTACCAAACTCGCCAAAGGCGTAGCCTTTGGGTATGCCTGGGATCGCCGTCGAGATCGTGATCGATGCACCCGCGTCGTTCGTGTGGAGCGACGTCGAGGACATCACGTCGCACGTCGACTGGATGCAAGACGCAGCCGAGATCCGCTTTCTCAGCGACTCGACCCAAGGCATCGGCACTCGCTTCGAGTGCGACACCGTCGTCGGCCCGTTCAAGCTCACCGATGTTATGGAAATCACCGAGTGGGAAGACGCCCGCCGCATGGGCGTCCGCCACCAAGGCATCGTCGGCGGCACCGGCATGTTCTCGCTCACCCCGAGCGGCTCTGCAACCGTGTTCTCGTGGGTCGAAGAGCTCGACTTCCCGTGGTACTTCGCCGGACCGCTCGGCGCCTCGGTCGCACGCCCGGTCCTCAAGGCCATCTGGCGAGGCAACCTGCGACGACTCAAGAAGCGCATCGAGGCCCGATGGGCCAAGGAACGGACGACACGATGATCAGCCAGCTACTCGGTCACCAGGGCGGTTGGGATGAGATTCTGCTCGTCGCCGGCCCCCTTGCGGTCTTCGGCGGTGCGCTCATGGTCGCCAACAAGCGCGCCAACGCCAAGCTGGCGGAGCAAGCTGCCGCCGAAGAGATCGGCGCCGAGACAGACGACGACTGACCTCAGTCGAAGATCGCCAGCGTGAACGGGTTGCGGTTCTCCATGATGCTGGCGTGCTTGTCTTCGAGCATTGCGACCATGTCCATGTCGGTGAAGATCCAGAACTTGCGCTCGGTCACGGCTTCGTAGACGAGGTCGGCAACGGCGTCGGGTTCCATGCCCGCATTGATCGCTTCGCGCACGAATGCAGCCGCCTCTTCTTGTTGGGCGCTCGGTTCAGCCAGCGCGTTCGGCGCCGCCCATTCGGGCCGGTTCCGATCGCTGTCGATGATGGCGGTACGCACCCACCCCGGACAGAGAGCCGACACGCCGACTCCAGGTGCACTCGACGCCAACTCGTTGTGCAAGCCCATCGTGATGCCGACGACAGCCCACTTGCTGGCCGAGTACGCCGAGTGACCAGGAAAGTGCCCCGCCATCGAGGCCGTGTTGATGATGTGGCCTTCGTTCTGCTCGATCAGCCGAGGCAGGAACACCCGATGGCCATGGATGACGCCCCACAGGTTCACGTCGATGACCCATTTCCACGCGGCGACATCGATCTCGTTACCGCCGAGTGAGCCTGCGACGCCTGCGTTGTTGCACACCACGTGGGCGGTTTCGAACTCGTTGAAGGTGAGCTCGGCGAGCGCATCCATCGCATCGCCATCGCTGACGTCAGTGATCGAGCTGACGACCTTGGTGCCGTGCTCGGCGACCGCGGCCACCGCGGCATCGAGCGGCGGCGCTTCGATGTCGGACATCACCACGTTCATGCCGGCCTTCGCGAACCGGTGAGCGAAGGCCAGTCCCATGCCGCTTGCGGCACCGGTGACGACAGCGGTCTTGTTCTCGAGTGACTCCATGGCCGCGACTCTAGGGAGCCGGACCCTGGGCGCGGCCGACCCAGCACCGACGCTGCGGTTCATCGGTTCCCTTTAACGAGGTTGTCTGGTCGGCAGTAGAGGTTGGCGTTTGCGTAACTGGTGGGTCCGCCTTTGCTGTGGGCCAGGTCGTGGTCGGCTTGGAGCCACGCGTACGGGGCGTCGCAACCATCGCTCTCACACCGCCCTCGCGAGCGGAGGGCGAGGATGTGTTTGAGCCATTTCGGGAACCCCCGACTCGCATAGGACACATCGAGCGGCCGGGACTTTGCATCGAGCACCGCCCGCTGCAACGCCGCCACACCCAGCACGGCCAACGCCAACCTCGGATGCAGTGGTGTGCCGTCGATGAGCTCACACCGCCCATCGACATCAAACGGATCAACCTCGATGGGCACATCGGCTCCGAACGCGAACCGTTGCATCGCAGCCTCGGCGACCTTCTGCGACATGACGATGTGAATCAACGGATCCGAATGCGAACCATCAGCACGCGCCGCACCCTTCGCCACCAACCTAAGCAGCGCCTCGGCGCCACGAACACCCTGCGAGCGGTGTTGACCGATCTCGTGATCGGTGATGGCGAGCTTCTGGGCTTCGGCATCCCATGCCGTTAGAAACGCATGCCCCGTGAGCGGATCCAGCAGCCCGTCGAGTTTGACCATCCCATCGGACTGGCGTTTCGCCCGGAAACTCGTCCGAGCAACCTGATCCACCGGTTCCGCGCCGTCTGGGTCGGCTGCGATCTTCCAGTAGTCGCAGACCTTTTCGAAGTCCTTGAACGAGCAATCACGAGCTGCGTCGATGAACAGGCCTTGGTTGCGACGTAACGCCAAATGCGTTCTCGGATTGTCGAGACGTTTACGGATGAGCTCCAGATGCTCAACCGACATCACACCGGCTTCGTGCGCACGCCCGAACCCGGCGAAGTCATGCAACCACTCGCAACGCTTGATCCGAGCCCGCGCCTCGAACCCGCTCAGAGTCGTGTTCGCCTGCACGAAGTTCGCGAGCTTGTGACTCCCCCGACGCGCATGCAACGCTCGATTCCGCGCCATCTCCAACAGGAGTGATTGCGCAGCCGCCAGCCGAGCCTCAACACCCGGCAACAAGCCGATCGCCGCGACCAACTCGTCGTCGCCGACCACCGACGCCGGCAGCTCAAACACCTCATCCAGACAAGCGTTCAGCTCATCGAAGAGCCCGACCAACCGGCCATGCACAGCAGCTTGATTGTCGATCGCAACGGACATAGGACACCTCGGACCTGGCTTGGGAAGCTCAGATGTAGGTGCCGATCCAATGCCACTGGTCGACGATGAGGTGGTGCAGAACGAACAGCCAGACCCGTCACTGCCAGACCAGAGCTCTACCTCACCAAATGTTGAGGCCGGAGATGAAACGACAAGGCCGCTGTTGGGCTCACCACCCGAACGTGTCGGGCTCGCCCAACTACCCTACACGAACATATGTTCGATTACAACTAAACGAGGAATTCCGTGTTGACTGTGGCTACGTCGTCCCCCCGGATCGTGCACTCGGCATCGAGCCCAATGGTCATCGTGGCGTTCTCACGCTTCTTCACCACCTGAGCACCACGCGCGTTGACATTGGCCAAGGCAAGGTCAGCGACCGTCACTCGATTCGAGGTAAACAACGACACCGCTCGACAGATCTCTTCAACAGTCGACGAGGAAGAGTCCACCTGGTTCATCGCCTGGCGGCTGCCTACATAGAGGTCGGTGTAGATCACGTCACGCTTGCGCAGGTCGACGACGAGCGGCAACGAGTACGCATTGCGTCCAGCAAGATCGAAGACGTTCTGCACCGTAGAAATGTCGAATGCCCTCGATGATTGATCGCCCCAGCTATTGCTGCGAGCCATCCATCCGGCATGCGCTCGCACAAGCCCCGAGAACGGCGGCCCCGCGTAGCGGTAGACGAGCGGAGCGACATAGCGAATGTGCACCGGCAGGCGTTCGAGCTGGATGTCGATGAACTCTGACGCCCCAACGGGAGCCGACGTGATGTCGCCCGAGTGGGTCATGCCCTCGCCTTTAAGGCGGGTCCACGAAACCTGCCCCACGTACTCCATGTCTCGGCCAAAGGTGATTAC
>CAZEMU010000018.1:0-20144 GCA_964513315.1 uncultured Acidimicrobiaceae bacterium
GGCGTCAGCTCTGCGTGACTCGGCCTCGGAGGGCGAGCATGGCCATCGTTTGACTGACGGCGCCGAGCAGGGCAATCGCGAGCAGCGCCTTGCCGATCGACGTCCAGTCCCAGCCGTCGGACAGCAGCGACCGCATGCCTTCGAGCACATACGTGATCGGGTTCCAGCGAGCGATGCTGCGCATCCATCCGGTCAGGTTCTCAAGCGGCACGGTCGAAGATGTGAGGAACGCGAACGGGAAGAACAGCAAGAAACTCGACGCCACCGCACCTGGGTTGGCGGTCTTCAGCGCGATCGCGTAGGGGAAGCCGGTGAACGCCAGCCCCCAAAGTGCGCCGATGAGGATGAACGCCAGTACACCCAAGACGCCGGTCCCGAACGAAACTCCCAGGATCAGGCCAAGGATGATCACCGGGATACAAAGCGCCACAACCAACACAAAGTCGGCGACCATCAGCCCGAGCAACAGCGGCAGTCGACGCACGGGACTCAGTAAGAGCCGGTCGAAGTAACCGGTCTGGATGTCGGTTACCAGCGCGTTCGCACGACTGATGCCGGTCACCGCGAAGATGATGGCAGTCGGCAACTGGAAGTTCCGGTAGCTGAATCCCGATGCGCCCGGAATCGACTCGGTCAGGTCCTGCAGCGCACCGATGTTCACCACGAAGAAGAACGTGGGGATGAACAGCGCAGGCGCCAAGACCTCGGGCTCGCGAGGGATGGCTCGCAGCGCCCGCTTGGCCACGGTGATGAGGTCCTTGAAGAAGCCCGACGGTCGGGCCCGCACGTCGCTGCGCACGAGGGTCGAGTCTGGAGTTGTCGTTGTCATGCTGAGACCTCGATCCGGTCGCCGGTCAGTTCTAGGAACACGTCGTCGAGCGTCGGCGTTCGCAGCGTGAGCTCGCCGACCTTCACGCCAGCTGCGTCGAGTGCGACCACGACGGGCGAAACGGCAGCTGCTCCGTCGGTCACCGACACGAGCAGCGCCTTGGGGCCTCGCTCGACTCGCTCGACAGCCGACAGCGGTTCGAGTGCCGCAACGGCCTTGTTGTTGTCGTCGACCTGCACTTGGATGACGTCGGCGCCGATCGAACGTTTGAGGTCTTCGGGAGTGCCCTCGCCCGCGATCCGGCCATCGTTGATGATGCCGACGCGGTCGGCGAGCTCATCGGCCTCTTCGAGGTACTGAGTCGTCAAGAAGATCGTCGTGCCGAACTGCTCGTTGAGCGACCGGACTTCTTCCCAGACCATCACTCGGCTGGTGGGGTCGAGGCCCGTGGTCGGCTCGTCGAGGAACAACAGGTCGGGGTTGTGCATCAGCGAGGCGGCCAAGTCAAGCCGCCGCCGCATACCGCCCGAGTAGGTGCCGATCCAGCGATCGATAGCGTCGTACTCGATCAGTGAGGACAGTTCTTCGATGCGCTGATCCGTCTCGGTTGGGGTCAGCCCGTACAGCGCCCCCTGCATGCGAAGGATCTCGCGACCGCTCTGCTTCTCATCAAGCGACGCATCTTGCAACGCAGCCCCAATGCGCAGGCGGATGTGGTCAGCGCCGTCGACCACGTCATGGCCGAGCACGGTGGCCGAGCCGCCAGTGGGGCGCAGCAGGGTGATCAGCATCTTGACGACGGTCGACTTGCCGGCACCATTGGGGCCGAGGAAGCCGTAGATCTCTCCGGCACGCACCGCCAGATCCACGCCGCGCACGGCGTGCACATCGCCGAACGAACGTTGGAGCTCGGATGTCTCGATAACGAGGTCGCTCATCGGGCGAACGGTAGTCCCACGTGCCATGCTCGTGCCGGTTGCATCGGGAGGGTTCTTGGCCAGGGATACGTCTTCGCTCACCGGCTTGCGGGTCGTTGACTACGCCGGATCGGTAGCGGGCGCGTATTGCGCCCGCATGTTTGCGATCCAAGGTGCCGAGGTCATCGTCGTCGGCGACGGCAATCTCACTGCCCATCAACGGCGCTACCTGCGCAGCGAGACAATCTCGATGAGGCCCGAACAGGTCGCCGACCTTGACCCGGCATCGATCGATGTCGTGATCGAAAGCTCGGCGACCTGTGGGTTCGTCCCGAGGCGCGTCGCATCGGAGCGGACCGTCCAACTGGCCGTGACCCCGTTCGGCTCGACCGGCCCGTATGCCTCGTGGCGCTCAAGCGACCTGGTCGACTACGCGCTCAGCGGACACTCGTACCTCTATGGCGCTCCGGATCGAGCCCCGTTGCCAGGCCCGCCCGGTCAGCCCGCGGTCGCTGCCGGTCTCTACGGATTCGTCGGAGCGATGGCTGCACTGTTCGCTCGAGACCAGGGACACGGCGGCCAGCTCGTCGAGGTGAACCATCACCAGGTCATGGTTGCCCTGCACCAGATGACACTGCTGCGGTGGAACTTGACCCACGATGTCTTGACCCGGCGCGGCAACCGCTACACCGGCCAAGGCCAACCCAACGGGCCCTACCCGTGTCGCGATGGCTGGATCGCGATCACCTGCGTTACGAATCAACAAGCCGATGCACTCCTTGCTGTTACCGGGCTGATGCATCTGATGGATCTTCCTGGGATCGAGTCGCCGCTCGATTTCCAGCAACGCCCAGAGCTCCTGGACGGCCCGCTCCTCGAGTGGCTTGCGGAGCAAGACGTCGATGACGTCGTCGATCTGTTTCAAGCCATGCGGATTCCAGCTTGTCCGCTTCGCTCCCCTGTTGAGCTCCTCGACGACCCGCACCTCATCGCTCGCGAGTTCTTCACCGACGCCGATGGTGCACCTGAGCACCAGGTGCCGGGGCCCCCTTTCGCGATCTCTCACCGTCAGCCTGCGGCTGGTGGCGCATGGCAACCGAGCGGCGAAGCGACCCGCCCCCTTGAAGGGCTACGCGTCCTCGATCTGGCTCGCGTGTGGGCCGGTCCGCTGTGTACGCGCACGCTCAGCGATCTCGGCGCCGATGTCGTGTGGGTCGAGGCGCCTCTGGCTCGCGGGCCGCGGCACTTGCCACAGCCATTCATCGACGCGTGTTCGTACTACCCGGACAACGAGGCTGGCGAACGTCCCTGGAACCGCAATGGCCATCACGCCAAGTACGCAATCGGCAAGCAATCCTTGGCGCTGGATCTGCAGCACGAAGACGGCCAAGCCGCGTTCGAGCGACTCGTCCCCAACGCCCATCTTCTGATCGAGAACTTCAGCTCCCGGGTCATGCCCCAGTTCGGGCTGGCCGAAGATCGACTGCACGAGCTCAATCCGGATCTTGTGTACGTGACGATGCCTGGCTACGGCCGATCGGGCCCGGCCGAGCATTGGCTGGCCTACGGATCCTGCGTGGACTCACACGCAGGGCTGTCGTGGCTCACTGGTTACCCCGACGCGTATCCATGGAAGGGCGGCATCGCCTGGCCCGACCCCATTGCGGGGCTTCACGCCTGCTCGGCGGCACTTGGCGCCCTTTGGGCTTCGGTACATGGAGGCGGCGGCTGCACCATCGAAGCGGCACAGTTCGAATCGACGATCGCGGCGATCGGCGATCGCGTGCTCGAAGCCCAGGTCGACGGACCGTATGTCCCTGGCAGCACCGTGCCAGGCCTGGCCGTGAACGACACATTTCCATGCCGTGGAGTCGATGCATGGATTGCCGTCACAGCGCACGAGGGCGCCGAATACCATGCGCTTGTCGACTTCCTCGACGGCTCCTCGCTTACTGAGGTAGCGGCCGAATCCGATGCGACCGAGCTCATGCGTGCCCTGCAAGCCCGCGGCATCGCCGCCGGGGTCACGGCGACGGCGCCGCAGCTACTCGATGACCCGCAGCTCCGCGAGGTTGGCCTCTGGTGGACGGTTCTGCAACCAGACATTGGCAATTTCACCGTGCCTCGCACGCCGATCGACCTGTGCGTCACCCCCATCGAACTGACAGGACCAGCACCAACGCTCGGGCAACACAACACGGCCGTCTTACGGCACAACGGCTTCGCTGACGACGAGATCACGATCCTCGCCGAAGCCGGCCTGATCGTCGATACACCACCTCGATAGGCGAAAACCGACCAAAACCAGGTATCCGAAATCGGGTCCCTGGGCCGCAAATACCAGGACTTCATGCGCTTTCTGGGGTCAGCTGTCACCCAAGTAACCCAGGCGTGGTAGGGCCATCGGCCTAGAACGGGATTTGCGGCCAATGTCTCAAGATCATCTCAAGTTCCCCTGACGGTCACCGATCAATCGATCTATGAACCCTGCAACGGTCGCCGAAACCCAAACTCGCACCATCGTCGACATCGACGTGACGACACCGACACTTCGTGTCTTGCTGGTCGAACCCGACGCGGCATCGGCACTCAGGCTCCGGGGCGACCTCGCCGCGGCGGGCGCCGAACTCTCGATCACCCACGTGTCCGGGGCGCTCGCCGCGCTTCGGAAGCTGTTGCACGACGACTTCGACTGTGTGCTGCTCGATGTGAACCTGCCAGATGCGAGTGGGCTCGCCGCATGCGACGCCTTCCTCGCCCACGCCAGCCAACTCCCCGTCGTAGTTCTGACGGACGCTGGAGATCCTTCGATTGCGCTCGAAGCGGTCCGCCGAGGAGTCCAAGATTGGCTGGTCAAAGAGGAGTGCGATGCCATCGACATCAGCCAGGCGCTCAACTTTGCGCTCGCCCGCCGCAACAACGAGCTACATCTCCGCTCAGTCCGCGAGCGCCTCCTCGACCTCGAGTCCCAAGCCGTCACCAAGCGTCGACCCCAGCCCGTTCCCCTCCATCCCGACGCATCGTCGGAGGAGCGATTGAACTACGCAATCAACCAGTTGCGCGACGCAATCGCGGCGGCGAGCGACATGGTTTCCGACGTGCGGTCCCGCTTGGCTCGCTGAGCCATCTTTCTCGGCTGCGACCGACCCCCATTAGCGTTGGCCCATGGGAGCAACGCTGCACATCGAACCGCTCCAAGGCGTGACCTTTGGGGCATGGGTACGAGATCTCGACGTCCGCACCGTCGATCACGAGATCTATCGGGCCCTTCACGACGCCTGGATGGAGCATGGACTACTGATCTTCCCCGATCAGTTCCTGAGCAAGACCGAACAAGATGACTTCGCCCGTTGGTTCGGTGAACTCGAGTTCACCGCAGCGGCGATCAGCAACGTGACCGACAAGGGCACGGTGATCCACAGCGACCCCGACGATGATCTCGTCAAGTCGCTCAAAGGCAACCAGGGCTGGCATTTCGACAGCACGTATATGCCGGTGCAGGCCAAAGGAGCGGTGTTCACGGCCGAGCTCGTGCCGCCGGGAGGCGGTGACACTGCGTGGGCAGACATGCGTGCTGCCTTCGACGCCATGGACGACGCCGACAAGGACCTGATCCAGGACCTGTCCGCCTACCACTCGCTCTACTACTCGCAAGGACGCGAGGGCTTGCTTCCCAAGAAGGACGTCGGCGGCGGATACGGCATGTACGGCTACCACGACATGGACGTTTCGCTGCGGCCGCTCACCAAGGTCCATCCGGTTACCGGACGCACGAACCTCTGTATCGGCCGCCACGCCCACAACATCGTCGGGATGGACGAGGCCGAGTCGACTGCGCTCATTGACCGACTCAACGAGCAGGCCTGTGAGCCGCCTCGGATCTACCAACATCAATGGACCGAAGGCGAAGCTGTGCTCTGGGACAACCGCTGCATCATGCACCGAGGCGTCCCGTGGAAGATGGACGAGCCCCGCATCATGTGGCACACACGCATCGCCGGCGAAGCAGAGTCCGAGGCCGCACTCAACCATCAGTGACACAATCGGGCGCCACCCATTTGGCTGTTGGCTGAGCGAGCCACCATCTTTGTTGAAGGACCGGCAGCGAGCCACGCTGGTGGGACACGCCCAAGGAGCCGCGCATGACCGATTCGAATGATGTCGTCCTTTACGAAGTTGCCGATGACATTGCCACCATCACCCTGAACCGCCCCGATCGACTTAATGCTTGGACCGCCGAGCTCGGCACCGCCTATTTCGATGCGCTCGATCGGGCTGCTGATGATCCCGACGTGCGAGTCATCGTGGTCACGGGCGCGGGCCGAGGCTTCTGTGCAGGAGCCGACATGGACATGCTGCAAGGCATCGGCGCTGGCGAACGCAGCGACGCGCCGCCCGAGATGCGACCCCACACGTATGCGACCTCGATCCCCAAACCGGTCATCGGCGCCATCAACGGCGCGTGCGCTGGGTTGGGGTTCGTGCACGCCATGATGTGCGACGTCCGCTTCGCCGCCGAGGGCGCAAAGTTCACAACTGCCTTCGCCCAGCGAGGTCTCGTGGCCGAGCACGGCGTGTCGTGGGTCCTGCCCCGAGTCACCGGTCCGTCCGTGGCTCTTGACCTACTGATGTCGGGCCGTGTCTTCCTCGGCACCGAGGCCGCCGAGATGGGCGTCGTTAAGCAAGCCGTGCCGGCGGACGATCTCATGACCATCGTCCGCGAGTACGCGTGGGAGCTGGCATCGAATGCGGCGTCTTCGTCCATGGCAGTTATGAAGCAACAGGTGTGGAGTCACATGGAGCAGTCGTTGGCCGAGTCACTCGACGACACCAACACCTTGATGGCTCGCTCGCTGGTGCGAGATGACTTCCGCGAGGGCGTGGCCAGCTTCGTCGAGAAGCGACCACCAGCATTCGCCCGGGTCACCCGCGAGAGCGTGACGGAGCTCTAAGCCTGTCGGTTGCGGGTGTCTGACACCCGCAACTTGATGGGCTACATCGTGGCCGCCGCGTAGCGGTCTCGGATCGCAGTCGCGTCGACGCAAGCGTCGGGTTCGATCGTCGTGCCAGCGCCAAGCTGCCACGCTGCTTGGACATCATCGAACGTGCCGAGCCCGGCGGCAACTGCCGCCTGGACGGCCGCGCCCGTCGCCACGGTCTCGTCCGCGTCCGGCACCAGGATCGGTCGCTGCCAGAGATCGGCGCACCGTTGGCGATAGGCGACCGAGCGGGCGCCGCCTCCGATGAGGTGGAGCACGCCGTCCGTGGCGACCCCGCAGTCGGCCAGAGCATCAACGCCGTGCAGGAGACCGCACAACACACCGTCGTGAGCGGCAAGAGCGAACTGTTCCCGCGTCGTGTCCGTGCGCAGGCCAGCCATCACGCCTGCGGCGTCGGGGCGGTTTGGGGTGCGCTCGCCGTCGAACCATGGCACGACGGTCAACTCGCCACTTCCGTCGGCTTGGAGCGCCATTTCGGCGAGGCCGGGAGCATCGGTGCCGAGCCACCGGGCGACCGTGTCCGTCACCTTGGTGGCGTTCAGCGTGCAGACGAGCGGGAGAAACCCTCCGGCCGCATCGGCGAAACCAGCAACGCTGCCCGATTCGTCTGCGGTGCCGGTGGCGGAGCGAGCGTAGGCGACGCCGCTCGTACCGAGCGAGATTGCAAGGTCGCCAACGGACAGTCCGAGTCCGAGCGCAGCACCCATGTTGTCGCCGGAACCGGGACCTACAACGACCGAGGTCGACAAGCCGAGCGCCTCGGCCGCTTCGACGGTGAGGGTGCCCGCCGCCTCAGCCGGGCCCACGACCCGGGGAAGCCGGTCCACCCACGAAGCATCGACACCAGCAGCCGTGAGCGTGTCGGGCAGATAGGAACCTGACGCTGGATCGAACCAGCCGCTTCCAGAAGCATCGCCACGGTCGGTCACATGCTCGCCGCAGAGCCAGAGCGTCAGTGCGTCGTGAGGTAAGCACACCCGGGCAGTCCGCTCGATCGCTTCGGGCTCATGCTCCGCCACCCAGGCGAGCTTGGCAACCGTAAACGCAGCGACCGGCACGGAGCCGATGGAACTCGCCCACCAATTCGCTCCGAGGGTTTCGACAAGCCGGTCCGCCTGAGGCGCCGAGGTCGTGTCGTTCCAGAGCTTGGCCGGCCGCACAGCTACGCCGTCGGCATCGAGCAGCACCAAGCCGTGTTGTTGGCCCGCAACCGAGATCGCAACGACGTCGCCGCGGATCTCTGCGCTCAAGGACTGGACCGCGGCGATGAGGGCCTGGCGCCATGCTTGCGGATCCTGCTCCGAGACCGGCGGCGTTGTCGGTGGGTGCGGCGCTGACCCCGACCCGAGGACCTGACCAGAGTCAAGGTCGCGGGCTTCGACTTTGGTGGACTGGGTTGAGGAATCGACACCGAGCACAACAGGCATGGCTGCGACCCTAGCGATCCCTCATCGGCGCGATGACGAACCCACCGAGACAGTTACGCGTCAGGCCACCATCGCTCGGCCAACGCGCTGAAGTTCGGTTGTCCGGTTGTTGCAGTGACTCCGCCATCGACCACGAGCCCGTGCCCGTTCACATACGACGCGTCGTCACTTGCGAGGAATGCAACTGCCGCCGCAATCTCTTCGGGCCGGCCCATACGTGCTTGCGGCACGAGCCGCTCATACTGGGCTTGGGCCCGCCGGCTGTGCACGAGCGCATCGGTCATCGCCGTCTCGACCCCGCCAGGGCAGACCGCGTTGACCCGGATGTTGTCCCGAGCATGGTCAGCGGCCATCGCTCGGGTGAGATTCATCACGCCTCCCTTGGCGGCGTTGTAGGCGGGGATTCCCCAGTCTCCGAACATGCCCGAGATCGACGCGGTGTTCACAATCGCTCCGCCACCTCGCTGGCGCATGGCCGGCACGGCGGCCTTGCAGCCGTAGAAGACGGCAGTGAGGTCGACGTCGATGACTCGCTGCCAGGCGTCAATATCGAGCTCGTCGACCCGGCCCATCGAGGAGATGCCGGCATTGTTGAAGATGATGTCGAGTCCGCCAAAGGCCTCGACCGACTGCGCAACCATTGACTCGACAGCGTCGTAGTTCGTGACGTCGACCTGCACCGATCCGGCTGCGTCACCAAGATCGGTTGCGAGCGATGCAGCTCCATCGCCGTCGAGATCAGCGATCAGCACCCGAGCACCTTCGGCCACGAACCGTTCGACGGTCGCTCGCCCGATGCCCGAAGCGCCACCGGTCACGATCGCGACCTTGTCGAGAAGCCTGGAGCCGTTGACCAGCGGTGTGTCACCCATGATTCGACATTAGGTGTCGAGCCGCAGGCGAAGGCAAGACAACGCGGCGCGTGCGTCAGTCGTCGCACGACATACAAAGGCCATTCCCGTGATTGTCGGTCGAATCACATGCAAGACAGGCTTCGGCCCAAAGGTCGGTATCGACGAGATCGTTGCGCTGCTCAAAAAGAAGACTCTTCATACTTGGCATCGTGCACGAGGGGTGTGACACTCGTGAGGCAGGCGCGGACGAAAGCTGGCTCTGTCCATGCCGGCTTCGCCGGAACCCGCTTCGCATACGCGAAACGAACGACTTCCACGTGACTACGAACCGCCGCGCCTTCCAAAGCTGGAACGCGTCGCCGCCTTCGTAGAAAACTTCCCAACCGGTCCGCGTCTGCGGCCAACGGTCATCAACTCCCTCGACGACCTGCTCAGCGACATCGAACGCTAGAGCAGCACGAGCACAGCCTGCCGTACTCGGCTAGCGGCGCGGGGCGAGATCAGCGGTGGAGAGTCCTGTCTCGACCAGATCCGCCGGAAGCCCGTCACCTGCGAATGCAGCCGCAGTGATTCGGCCCGCCGCAGGCGAGCTCACGATGCCCCAGCCGCCCTGCCCACATAGCCAGAAGAAGCCCTCGACCTCGGTGTCCCATCCGTAGACGGGGTCACGATCAGGCGCAAAGGTCCTCAGTCCTGCCCAGGTAGCGGTCACCGATCGCAGGTTGAGTGTCGAGATCGTATTGATGTGATCGATCGCCATGGCGACGTCGATTTCGAGCGGACGAGCGTCGACCGGTTCCGACGGCGTTTCGTCACTGAGCGAGCACAGGAGCTGCTGACCGGCTTCGGGTTTGAAGTAGCAGGGATACTCGGAACTGTGCGAGTAGATGAACGGCCACGGCGTTGGGTCGACGTCAACGCGAGCCGTAAACGCGGTCCGTCGCATGGGGGTGAGCCCGAGCGGCTGCACGCCCGCGTGCTCGGCGACAACATCGCCCCACGCACCTGCTGCGTTGACCACCGCACCACACTCGATGGCGCCACTGGCCGTTTGCAACCGCCAGCCGTTGCTCGTCCGTTCGATACCCGTGACCTTGGCGGTACGACGAATATCGGCCCCGGCGTCACGGGCTCGCCGCACGTACAGCTGATGCAACGCCATCACATCGAGCGACGCGGCCGTCGACTCCAGAATGCCGCAGGTCACGACCTTGGGCTGCAGGATCGGGCACAGATCGTGCAATGCAGCACCCTCGACATAACCGATCGAGGGCGTCAAGACACGGTCTCGCTCGGCCTGGTCGCGGAGCTCTTGCTCCATTCCCTCGGTGCCGACAGTGAGCACTGGCAGCGGATCGAGCAGCGGCGCGTCGAGCTCAGGATGCGCTTCGTCGAAGAACGAGCGAGACGACCGGTTGAGACGATGCATGACACCGCCGCCGTCGCCTTCGAGGTAGATCGCAGCGCTACGAGATGTCGTGTGGAACGCCAGCTCGGCTTCTTGTTCAAGCAGCACGACCGAATGGTCAGGGGCCACGTGACAGGCAGCAGTGGCACCGCCGATACCGCCGCCGATGACGGCGATGTCGAACGTGTCGGTCACGGTTGCTGCGAACCCCGCTGCAATGAACCAGGTCGTTCGCCGGTCAGCTCGCCCGCCTCGACCGTCACCGCGCCTCGCTTGAGGGTGGCCGCGTAGCCCGTCGAGCGTTGCAGCAGCCGGGTGCCGCCAGCCGGAAGATCCTCGACCAGCTCAGGCGCGTAGGCATTGATCTCATCGTGATCGAAGACGTTGAGGTCGGCGAGCATGCCGGGGGCGACGACCCCACGGTCGTGCCAGCCAACCCATGACGCGGTGGCCTGGGTCTGGCGATGGACCATGTACTCGAGCTCGAACGTACGCCTGCTGCCCCCATCGTGGGCGCCGCGATCACGGGTCCAGTGGCTGATCGCCGTCGTCGGCATGGTGCCGTCGGACAACGTGTTGCAGTGGGCACCAGCATCGCTCAGCCCCGAAAGCGTCAACGGCGAGGCGATCATCTCGGCGACGTCATCAAGGTTGCCGGCCGAGTAGTTCATGAACGGCAGGTAGACCAGGTGCTCGCCGCCGTCTTCGCAGAAGTAGTCGTACATCAGCTCGTTGGCCGGAACGCCCTTGCGGGCCGCCACTGCGGCGAGCGAGTCGTCAGCCGTTGGTTCGTAGTTCGGGAACTCAGCCATGGGGAACATGCGGTCGTAGCCGGAGTGCGTCGCTGCGCTGAAGCTGCTCGGCACGAACGACCCGTGCTCCGCCAAGATCGTCTCGCGGACCGATGGGTCCTGCATCCGGGCCACGCGCTCAGCGAGCGGGAGCGAGGCGAGCGCCTTGTACGTCTTCGAACAGCGGAGCGGGTTCACCGTCGAGGTGAGCCCGGCAACCACGCCAATCGGACGCACCGCGGTCTGGGCCCGCACCGTCGCTCCAGCGCGTTCCCAGCGTGCGATTGCGTCGAGCAGTTCGCGCCACCGGCCGGGCGACTCGTCACTCTGCTGCACGGTGAAGCTCATCGGGCGGCCGACGAACAGGGCGATCGATTCGAGCAAGGCGAGCTCCGACGCGACGAGCTCGTCGTCGGTCGTTTGGTAGGCGTCGCTGATCAGCTGAATCACGCCGGTACCTGCTCGTTGCAAGGCGGCCGCCAGACCCAGGACTTCTTCGGGGCCAGCTTTGAGCGTGCCGATCTGAGCGCCTTCGCTGGTGCGATGCACCCACGTGCGTGATGTCGTGAACCCGAGCGCACCGGCGCGCACGGCCTCTTCGCACATGTTCGACATGGCTTCGATCTGATCGTGGCTCGCCGGCACGGTGTTGTCCGCCCCGTCAGGACCCATGACATAGGTGCGCAGTGCTGCGTGCGGAACCTGCGTGCCGACGTCGAGCGTCCAGTTCATGCGATCGAGGACGTCGAGGTAGTCGGGGAAGCTCTCCCAGCCCCAGGTCATGCCTTCGGTGAGTGCGGTGCCAGGGATGTCCTCGACGCCTTCGAGCAGCGAGATCAACCAGTCGTGGCGCTCGGGCTGGGCTGGGGCGAAGCCAACGCCGCAGTTACCCATCACGATCGAGGTGACCCCGTGGGTTGAGGACGGAGCGAGGTCGTGGTCCCAGGTCGCCTGCCCGTCGTAGTGGGTGTGGATGTCCACCCAGCCGGGGCTGACGATGCGCCCATCGGCGTCGATCTCGCGGCGGCCCGCGGCATCGATCTTGCCGACGGCGGTGATGCGCTCGCCGTCGATCGCGACGTCGGCGCCGAAACGTGGCGCTCCTGTCCCGTCGACCACTACTCCGTTGCGGATGACCAGATCGTGCATTGCACCGCTCCCTGCTTCGCGAGTTGCAACGAATCTACTGGGTTGCCGCGGTCCGGGTTATGTCTGGGGCGCGACCCCCGAGTCGCCCGCCGCCCATCGCTGGAACGCAAACCCGATGAAGCAGTAGATCGAGAAGCCCACGATGAACGGGGCAACAGCGGTGTCGATGCGTGCGTCGACGAGTGCAGCCAGACCCGACCCAAACGCGAAACCGCTGAAGTACAGCAACGACGAAACAGTGCCCGCCAGATCGCCCATAGGTTCGAGTGCGAGTGCATACATCGTTGGCGTCGTGAGCGTGATGAACGAAGAAGCAACGGCGACCCAGAGGTACCAGAACCAGAATCCTGGTGCATCGACGACACCGACGACGACAAGACCGACGATGCCCACGACGACAGCAACAGCCGCGGTGCTCAGCGAGGTTCGCCGTGCCCCCAGGCGTTTGATGATCTGGTTGTTCGCCAGCAGCAGCGGAATGGTCCAGACACCGATGGCCGCGAAGTAGAACGCAAACGCGTCTTCTCGGCCATAGACGCGATCGAAGACAGGTTGTGCGCTTCCGAGGAAGATGAAGAACGCGCCGGACCAGAACACGTTGGCGAGGAGATAGCCGAGCGTGGACCGGGTGCGAACGATGACGCCGAGCGCCTCGACGAACTTGCTGAAGTCTGCTGGGCGGCGGCGTTCCTTGGGCAGCGTCTCGCCGAACCACACCGTGGCCAGTACTGCCACGACACCGAGCCCGGTGCAGAACCAGAAGACGATCGGCCAGTCCCCGAACGACAGCAGCCCTTGTCCGATGAGTGGCGTGAAGACGGGGCCGATCAGGAAGACCGCCATCATGATCGTCGTCACTCGCGCCATTGCGTCACCCGAGTACAGGTCTCGGCTGATAGCGGTCCGAGAACCAGTGGGCGCAGCGGCCCCGAGGCCCCAGACGAAGCGCGCCGCCAGCAAGAATCCGTAACCCGGCGCTAATGCGCTCGCAGCCGCACCGACGATGTAGAGAGCCAAGCCGCCGAGCACGACGGGGCGCCGCCCGATCATGTCCGACAAGGGGCCGATCACGAGCTGGCCGAATGCAGCGCCCAAGAAGTACAGGGTGACGATGAGCGACTCGCGTCCGCCAGCGTCGAGGTCGGCGTCGATCTCGTCGAACGCAGGCAGCGAAATGTCGATGCCCGTCGCCATCATCATGCCGAGGAACGCGAGGTAGCCAATGACGACCCGTTCGGTTCGTCGCTGGTCAGCTACCGGGGCACTCACCCGGCGACGCTACCTGAGCGCCATGGCGGCGGTGTGGGGGTTTCGGTGCTCACTCGCCTGGAGGTGTAGCGAGCTCTCGGAACTTGTCGCTTGCATCGATGAACAGCCCCTCGGCCGTCGTGACGACCGTTCCCGAGCTGTCCCGGCATTCGCCAGCCAGGAAGAGCTTCTTGCCCTCGACGCGATCGATCCACGCTTCGAAGCGGAGCGGCTCTCCGATAATCGTGCCCGCCTTGTAGTTGATGGTGAGATACGCGGTGAACGCCATCGTCTCTTCGAGCAGCAGCAAGAAGCCCAGCAGGTCGTCATAAATCGCAGCCACGAACCCGCCATGCGACATGGCTGGCGCTCCCTGATGCGACAGGTCGAGCACGAGGTCGGTGACTGCGCGGTCTCCTTCGCGATAGACGCGCATCGGCAGCCCGTATGCATGACCGCGTCCGCTGAACGGACGGTCCGGCGAGTTGAAGAACTCTTCGCCCTCGTCGGGGACGGGCATCGAGTCGGGCTGATCGAAGCGCGAGTAGTCGGGCACCCGATCGGGAACTGCGCTCAGCGCATCGGCCTCGGCCCGCAGCCGTTCTGCGAGCGCCAACAGGTCCGATGCCGCATGGTCGCCGCGCAGCAGGTCGGTGGCGATCCTTCGCGTCTGATCTGTAACCGCAACACGAGCGTCTTCTTCTGGTGTGTAGTCCCGTCCGAGCACGGCGGGCACCGTACCGGCAACCGGGTCGGCGAACTAAGTTGCCGACATGCAGGAAGCCCACTTCGACTTGACCACCGCCGACGGCGACATGCCGACCTGGACGTTCCACCCCGACGAGGGCACGCACCCCGTCGTGCTCTTCTTGATGGATGCGCCGGGTATGCGCCAAGAGATCCGCACGATGGCGAGCCGTCTGGCGACCGCTGGCTACTACGTCATGACGAGCCAGCTCTACTACCGGCAAGTACGAGAGTTCAACGTGTTCGAGACCGGCGATCGCGACCGCATGTTCGAGCTCATGAATGGCTTAAGCAACGACATGGTCGACGCCGACAACGGCGCGCTGCTCGACTACGCCCGCAACGACCCCGCCGCCGATGCCAGCAAGGTCGGCGTCGTGGGCTACTGCATGAGCGGACCGTTCGCCGTCACGACCGCCGCCGCGCACAACGATTGCGTCCGCGCCGCGGCATCGTTCCATGGCGTGCGCCTCGTCACCGACCAAGACGACTCGCCGCACCTCGCCGTCGAGCGAGTCAACGGCGAGGTCTACATCGGCGCCGCTGAGACCGACGACTGGGCGCCGCCAGAGATCATCGACGGGTTCGCCGCCGCACTCGAAGCGTCGCCGGCAAGCGGCCAGTGCGAGTGGTACCCGGGCACCGAGCACGGCTTCGCCTATGCCGAACGTCCGCAGTACGACCAGGCGGCTTCTGAGCGCCACTGGGAGCGGATGCACGACCTGTTCCGACGCCAACTGCACAGCAGCTGACATGGCCCAGGACAGCGACTCGAGCGACTCGACCCACGGCCTCAACCTGAACGATTTGGACCTGGGTTCAGTCAATCTCGATGGCTGGTACGGCCAAGCACACGACATCGTCGACCGAGTGGTCAGCGGGGTGAGTACGGTTGCGACCGGATCGCTTGGCACCGTCCCGTTCTTCGCCGCCCTTCCGCTCGTCGGTTGGCTCGCGTTCGGCTGGTACGTGCTCTACGTCGAGCAACACGTTTCGCCCATCACGTTCTCACCGAGGCTTCCATGACTATCGACCACCTAACAACGAGCGGGATCTTCTCCCTCGACGGCGAAGACTTCGACGTCGACAACAACGTCTGGATCGTCGGCGACAGCAACGAGTGCGTCGTCCTCGACTGCGCCCACGACCACGAGGCCATCATCGGCGCCGTCGGCGACCGCACGCTCAAGGCGATCGTGTGCACCCACGCGCACAACGACCACATCAATGCCGCGGCCGAAGTCGCCGAGCACTTCGACGCGCCGATCTGGCTGCACCCTGCCGACACCATGTTGTGGGAAGCCGTCTACGCCGATCGTCGCGTCGACGCACCGCTGTCTGACGGTCAGAGCTTCACCGTCGGCGGGATCGACGTCAACGTGATCCACACGCCCGGCCACTCCCCCGGCGGATGCTGTCTGCACCTGCCGAGCGAGGGTGTCCTGTTCTCTGGAGACACCTTGTTCAACGGTGGCCCCGGCGCAACCGGTCGCTCGTTCTCCAGCTATGCCGAGATCCTCGAGTCGATCGAACACAAGCTGTTCTCGCTGCCCGGCGAGACGACCGTGCATACCGGTCACGGCGACTCGACGTCGATCGGGGTCGAAGCTGCCTCGCTCGAAGCGTGGAAGTCGAAACTCGACTGACTTCCGTCCGCCGAGGTCTTGCGTCGGCCGGAGCCGATCTCAGCCCTGACCTTCAGGGCGCAGCATGGATGACGACCGCCATGTTCGGCTACGTCGTCAACGATGCCTTGATCAAGTGGGTCGCCGAGGACCTGCCGCTGTTCCAATCAATCTTCCTGCGCGGCTGCGCCATTGTGGTCCTCTTGCTCGCGATCGTTCGTGCCCGCGGGGCACGGCTCTCACGCAACGTCATCACGACTCGGCCGCTCCAGCTGCGGGTCACGATGGAAGCCATCGGCACCGTGCTGTATTTGCTGGCACTTACCAATGTGCCGCTGGCCAGCCTGAGCGCGATCCTGCAACTCGTCCCGATCGCAGTGACCTTCGCGGCGGCTCGCCTGTTGCGCGAGGCAGTGAGCCCCATCCGTGTCGTCTCCGTCATCGCCGGCTTCATCGGCGTGTTGTTCATCATCCGGCCTGGAAGTGACGACTTCAGCCCTTGGTTCCTCGGTGGCCTTGCGACCGTTGCGATCGTCATCGTGCGCGAGCTGGCGACCCGCGACATCTCGTCGGACATTCCAGGTTCGGTCGCCGCGCTCATGACGGGCATCGTGATCACCGTGATGGGCCTGTTCATCTCGGTGTTCCAAGGATGGGAAACGCCATCGACGATCCGAATCCTTGCCTTAGTGGCGGCGGCCGGCTTCTTGTCGCTCGGCTATGTCGGAAGCATCAACGCCGTACGCAGCGGAGACATCAGCTTCACCGCGCCGTTTCGCTACACGATTCTGCTGTTCGCAATCATCTTGCAGATCGTGATCTTCGGCGATGTCCCCGACACGCTGACCTTCGTCGGCGCAGCGATCATCGCCGGTGCCGGTTTGCTTTCGCTTCGCTCGCAGCCCCAGGTGGCCCCACAGCCGGACAACGCCTGACCTATCGGTAGCCGCCTACGGGCAGAAGATGTTGTTGATGCCGACCTCGCACTGCGAGATCAGCAACGAGTCGATGATGTTGGTCGACCCGTCATTGTTCACGTCGCCGCCAGCAGCGAAGATCTGCGTCAGTGGCTCCGGCAACCTAGTCGGTGGGCCCGCCCCACGCCGGGTCGGCGCCTGCGGGCAATCCGACCTGCGTCGCATTCAGGATGAAACAGATTTGGCAGTAGTAGCCAATCGTCACCGTCAGGTCGATCACCGACTCGTGGCCGAGGTGATCGACGACAGATTCCCACGCCTCGGGCGACGGATGCCCGGTGTCGAGCAGTTCGAGTGCGAAGCGGTGCACGGCCTGCTCCGCTTCAGAGGTGAACGGCGGCGCGTCACCCGATGCGATCGCGTTGAGGATCGCTTCGTCGACGCCAGCGGCTCGAGCCAGGCGTCGATGGGCCCAGAACTCGAACTCACTCGTCCATCGGGCCCCAACCGCACAGATCGCAATCTCGAGCAGGTGGTCCGGAAGCGAGCTCTCGAACCGGACCGCATGGCCAAGTTCGAGCATGTGCTCGCCGAGATGGGGCCGCAACGCCATCGCATGAAAGGGCCCGTACAAGCTGCCGTTTTCGTCGGTCATGTTGGTGAGGCCGCTGCGCGTCTCGGCAACACGATCCCAGACTGCACGCTGCGCGTCGGTCGTGTCGTCGTAGGTCAGTGCGGGAAGTCGACTCATCGCGTCATGCTCACAGACCTCAACCCCACGGCCAAAACAGCAAATGGCCGGCCCGAAGGACCGACCATCTGCGTTTCGTATGCGTCTACTGCTCGAGAACGAGCTCCCTAGAACTGGTTCATCGTGTTGTGGGCGCCGCCGGCCTTCAGGGCCTGGTCACCGGAGAAGTACTCCTTGTGGTCATCGCCGATGTTCGAACCGGCCATGTCCTGGTGCTTCACCGTCTGAATGCTCTGGCGGATCTCGGCACGCTGCACACCCTTGACGTAGGCGAGCATGCCTTCCTTGCCGAAGTAGCCAGCAGCCAGGTTGTCCGTGGACAGCGCAGCCGTGTGGTACGTCGGCAGGGTGATCAGGTGGTGGAAGATGCCTGCGTCGCGAGCGCCATCGGCCTGGAAGCTCTGGATCCGAAGATCAGCTTCGGCGCCGAGCGGCGTCGAATCGAAGTCAGCCGACATCAGGTTGTCGCGGTCGTACTCGCCCATGTCCTTGCCTTCGGCGGCCCAGTCGTCGAACACTTGCTGGCGAAGGTTGAGCGTCCAGTTGAAGGATGGCGAGTTGTTGTAGACGAGCTTGGCGTCGGGCACCTGCTGCTTGACGGCGTTGACCATCTCGGCGATGTTGGCGACGTTTGGCGTCGCGGTTTCGATCCACAGCAGATCGGCACCGTTCTGCAGGCTGGTGATGCAGTCGAGCACGACACGGTCAAACCCGGTGTCGTCCTTGAACTTGTACAGACCGTTCGGCATGCGGACCGGGCGAGCGAGCTTGCCGTCCTGCTTGATGAGGACTTCGCCTTCGCGGACATCATCGAGCGTTGGGATCGGCTCGGTGTCGAGGAACGCCAGGTACTGGCTGGCCAGGTCGCCGGCTTCTTGGGAGACGGGGAGCTTCTGGGTGAGGCCAGCGCCGAGCGAGTCGGTACGAGCGACGATCACGCCGTCTGGAACGCCGAGCTCGAGGAACGCGTAGCGAATGGCGTTGATCTTGGCGAGGAAGTCCTCGTGCGGAACCGTGACCTTGCCGTCTTGGTGGCCGCACTGCTTGGCGTCGCTCACCTGGTTCTCGACCTGGATGGCGCAGGCGCCGGCTTCGATCATCTTCTTGGCCAGCAGGTAGCAGGCTTCTTCGTTCCCGAAGCCAGCGTCGATGTCGGCGATGATCGGAACCACGTGGGTTTCGAAGTTGTCGATCTTGTCCATGCAGTCGGCTTCGGCGGCGCTGTCGCCCGCGGCGCGGGCTTCGTCGAGCTGGCGGAAGATCTCGTTGAGCTCGCGAGCGTCGGCCTGCTTGAGGAAGTCGTAGAGCTCAGCGATCAGCTCGGGGACGACGGTCTTTTCGTGCATCGACTGGTCGGGCAGCGGCCCGAACTGGGAGCGAAGCGCAGCAACCATCCACCCGGACAGGTAGAGGTAGCGACGGGCGGTGGTGCCGTGATGCTTCTTGACGGCGATCAGCTTCTGCTGACCGATAAACCCGTGCCAGCAGCCGAGGCTCTGGGTGTACTGGGTTACGTCTTCGTCATAGCGAGCCATGTCTTGGCGCATGATCTTCGCCGTGTACTTGGCGATGTCGAGTCCGGTGTGGAACCGGTTCTGCAAGCTCATGCGAGCCGCGTACTCAGGGCTGATTGCGCCCCATGTCTCGCCGCCGGCCTCGATGGCACTCGAGAAGTCCTGGATGGTGTCGTTGTACGTCGTCATTGACGCTCCTAGGGAGGAGAACTGTGGTTGACGTGTCGAGTTTCGGCACTCGGGCGACAAGTTTCACGGACTCTGGGGCGGAATGATCCTCGTTCTTCCGACTCAAGCCAAAAGAATGAGTGCTTTTCCGAGAGGAACATTGGTTGTTTTTTGTCTTTCGGCCGATTTGACTCAGCCTTCATGGGCTCTCACTTTCTTCTGATCGAAGGGTCGTAGGGCCGACGCGGCTCAGTAGGTTTCGGCCATGGCTCAGCACCCCTTCCCCAACGTTGACGACTTCGTGGCACGCAATGCTGCCCGCGCCGCTGATTTCGATGCGTCAGGCCTGCACAAGAACCCCAGCCGCAAGGTCGCGATCGTCACGTGCATGGATGCACGGATCGACGTGTTCGCGATGCTTGGGCTTGAGAACGGCGAGGCCCACATCATCCGCAACGCAGGTGGTGCTGTCACCGACGACGCGATTCGTTCCCTTTGTCTGTCGCAGCGAGCGTTGGGTACCGAAGAGATCTTGGTGATCCATCACAGCGACTGCGGTTTGCACAATCTGAGCGAAGACGAGTTCAACGCCGACCTCGAGGCCGATCTCGGCGTTCGCCCGCCCTGGGCGCTCGAGTCGTTCCGTGACCCCCACGACGATGTGCGCCAAAGCATCAAGCGCATCGAGCTCTCGCCCTACATCCCCGAGACGAGCAACATCAGCGGCTTCGTCTACGACGTGGTGACCGGCGAGCTCGACCCCGTCACCTAGCGGCCCACGTACCTAGCGGCCCACGTA
>CAZEMU010000018.1:20244-22189 GCA_964513315.1 uncultured Acidimicrobiaceae bacterium
ACCTAGCGGCCCACGTACCTAGCGGCCCACGTATCTAACGACGCACGTACCTAGGGACGCAGTCGGCGGCGGCGCCAGACGCGCCACAGCGCGCTGAGGCCGAGGGCGGTCTCACCGCTGGCGGCTCCGCCTGACGGCGCGATCGCGCTTTCGAGACCGACCGAGCGCATGAGGTCGTCGGTGACCCAGCCCTTGCGGTGCGCGAATCGGAGGGCAACGCCCGCGAGCAAGAAGGCATCGAGGACGCGGCCGATCACCGTGAATCGCCGCAGAAATCGTCTCCAAATGAAGCGCATGGTCGAACCGTATCGTCGGTGGTGGCCGCTGCCGTTTGGCCTCAGCCGCCGATCGGGGTGACGAGTCGGCACTCGCCGTTCCACGGGGCGCAGACCTCGCCGAGCAGGCTGACGGAGAACCGGTATTGCTCGAGTTCATCCGGCGTGCAGCGGTATTGCTGGGTGGCGCTGCCCGGGTCGGTTCGTCTGAACCCAGCGTCGACGGCCGCGCACTCGGCCCAGACCTCGGTTTCGAGTCCGTTGCGGGCGTCGCCGTCGGGGGTTCGCGCCGCGAAGTCGAGTAGGTGGCCGATCTCGTGGGCGACGGTTGACCGCAGTTCTTCGGGATCCCAACCGATCAGGTCGATGGTGATAATGCCGTCACCAGGGGCGCTGTGTACGAACCCTCCGACGCCGCTCGGAACGATGTCGCGGATGCGCACGTCTTCAACAAGCCAGCCGTAGGGCGACTCGGCAACCGTCTCGTCGGCGACCTGTTGGATCTCGATCGGCCCTTCGACATTGTCAATGCGGTCCACGAATTGGCCCCAGGGAAGCAGCGCGCTTGTGGCCAACATCCCGAGGATGAACAAGCCAGCGATGATCACGCCGATGCGGTGATACCAAGGCCGGGGTCGGTTGGCCGCCCACTCCTCTGCCTCGTCGAAGGCATCCCAGAAGTCGTCATGATCTGGGTTGTAGTGATCGGGTTCATTGGCGTCGCTGATCTGATCAGCCTGGTACGTGTCCAAGGCAAGGTGCAACCACCCCGAGGGGTTCTCCCATTCCATCGAACATCTGTGACGTAGAGCACATCTCCCGCTGATCGCGTAGTCTCAGATCATGCGGCGGACCACAAAGCAATCTGTGCTGCTCGGGATCGGAGCGATCATCGCAGCCACGGCGTTCCTCACGAGCGCTGGCGGCGAGGCCGGCGCGCAACCTCCTCAGCAGGTTGCGCGCTTCATCACGACGACGCCGACGCCGAACGCAGGCTTGATCGCCGGCACGGTCACCGACGGCGGCAACGGCATGGCCGCCGGCGGCGTCGAGGTGTGTGCGATCTCGCTCCCGCACACCAGCTGCGTGACGACCTACAGCAGCGGCCGCTATGTGATTTCGCCGCTTCCGTCAGGCAACTTCCGCGTGCAATTCAGTGCGCCGGGACGATTCGTCGAACAGTGCTGGCAGTCGACGTCCTGCGACGATCCGACCTGGCTCGGCATCGCATCGATCGACGACTTCGAGAACATCAATGCAGTCATGCAGCCTGCGGCCGGGACGCCGCCGACGCCAATGCCAACCAACACGCCGACACCAACTCCGCCGATCACGCCCACCATCACTCCAACGCCAACCCTCACTCCGACCGCGACACCGACATCACTGCCAATCGACGCCACCGTGACCCCTATCCCGCCAACGCCCACGCCGCCGCTGGGCGACTTCGAGGCCGCGATGAGCGGTCGCATCACCGTGTTGTCGAACGGTGAGCCGGTCTTTGGAGCAAGCATCTGCGCCCAACGATCGTTCCCGAGCTTTGAGCGGTGCGCATTTAGCGCCCAAGACGGCAGCTACACGATCCGTGAGCTTCAGCCCGGCAACTACACGGTGACCGTGTCCGACCCGAGTCGACGGTTCACGGACAACTGCTACGGCACGTTGTCCTG
>CAZEMU010000018.1:22289-29105 GCA_964513315.1 uncultured Acidimicrobiaceae bacterium
GCAGCCGACAGACAACGCTCCGACGCTGCGCTCGATCGATCTCTCCGGCGGCGTGACGGCTGGTGTCATCGGCGGCGTCGTCGTCGACAGTGCGGGAGTCACCTGGGTGCGATTGACCGAGGGCCGCAATCCGCTCGCACCAGCCGGTTGGGCTCGGGCCGACAACCTGAGCGACGCTCCGGCCGCGGATCGCGTTGGAACCCTGCCTCGACTGACAACGGACCCAGCTGAGCTTGTGCCGTTCATCGGCGAACGACATGGTGATCCGTGGGACGCACTTGCGGAGTTGCTCGGCATCGATGACATTCGCGCCGGCAGCGGCAGCGGCGTCGTCGAATTCGACCAGAACGGTCAGCCGACGGTCGCCCTGGCCCGATTCGTTCGCGAGTACGGGGCTGTCTATGACCTGATCCTGAGCGATCGACTCGACGATGGCACATGGCAGATTCGCGAAACGATGCGGCTTCAGATCGGCACCGATCAACTCGTCATCCCACCCGGTACTGGCCGTTGTCCATGGTTAGGTGGCAACGCCAACGAGGCGCTCGTGGTTGCGAACCTCGACAAGGACGGCGTCGCCGCGTGGGAATGGCATGACGAAGGTTTCGTGTCGGTGAACGCTTCCGGGATCAGGTGCGATCTCCAAGACCGCCGCTAGCCGGCGCTCGCTACATCGGCGAAGTCGTCCACAGGCCGAGCGCTGGATTCGCGATGTGTTCGAAGCGGCCGCCGAGCGCGTCGACACGCGGGCCCGTTAGCGACGTGCCATCGACCCCGAGGTGGGCGAGCTCCTCGGGAAGCGACCGCCATTCGAAGCCGACCGACTCGACCTCTGACTGCGTCAGACCACCGGCGTCGGGGTCGGTGCAGTAGACGATTCGAAATCGTCCCTCGCTGCTGCCGTGGATGAGGTGGGCAGCCGCGCTCAGGCTGGCGGCCAGTTCGGGATCGCTGACGAGCGCCGCTCGAGTCGCCGGCGTACCCCGGTAGCCGTGTCGACGAATGAGCTCGTCGATGTGATCGTCCTCGCCGAAGCGGCGGACACCAGGAGCGAGCACGATGAGCTCGCCCTCGTCGGCGATGGCCATGCGGGTGCGGTAGACGGACTTGTTGCCGAGCCACGTGCTGTGGAACTCATCCGGGTCGAGCCAGCACGACACGCGCGACCACGGCTCGTCGACGCGAGTCGTGTTGACCGCTTGCGCGAGCTCGGCCGCGTCAAGAAATGCGGCGCCGGCAGTGCTCGCTCCTCCCCCGTTTCCGACCGTCAGGCCGCGGTGTTGGATACCAGCAGCGGTCTCCTCCATCACGGTGAGTGCAAAGAAGATTCGAAGTCGATCGGCAAGGAATCGATCGAACGCTGTGTCGATGACCTGGCGCACGGGCGTCGTGACCCGGCCCATAATCGTCTCCATGTCGCACAGCGCGCCGAGCTGATGGCTGCGATGGATCGTCGGTGCTCCACCCAGTCCGATGATGATGTTCTTGGTGTAGTTGGCGAGGCCAATCACTTCGTGCGGCACGACCTGTCCAATGGACACGATTGCGTCGTAGCCATCGAAGAGATGCTCGGAGACCTGCACCGGGATCGCCTGGTCGAACCGCCCGCCGCTCACCGCGGCCACTTCGCCAGCGCTGATCTCGCCGACGTCGACCAGACCAGCGCGCCAGTCGTGCACGAGATAGGCCTCGTCCGGGATCGCCGTACCGAACATGAGCGTCCGCTGTTCGGCGTCCATGGCGGCGTGGGTGCCGAGCGCTGGCAGCACGCGCACGTGGTGCCCGTCTGCGTTCAGCAGTTCGAACAGCTGCGCCGTGATGACCCCGGCGCCGGAGTAGAGCCGGGTGTGGTCTGGAGGCACGAGCAAGACCCGCTGGCTCGCCGCTCCGGCGACGACGGCGCCGGCAAGCCACGCAATGTGCGTGACGAGCTCCGCATCGCCGATGACGTAGTCCGGTCCGCCGACACTGAGCATTGCGCCCGGACGGCCGATGATCTTGGGAAGGTCAGCGAGCGCCTGGCCCACGATTGCCTCGAGCGTCGGCGCTCCGTCGATGTGCACGACGTCGTGTTCGTCTGCGGCCGGGCGTTCGAGCGCGGCGAACTGCGACTCGACCATCGCCGGACCCATGAAGTGGTCTTCACGTTCGTTGATGCGCCGCTCGATCTCGTCACGTGACGGATCGAGAAAGATGAACCGAACGTCCCCTGCCCAGCGCAGCTGATCGCGGTAACGACGCTTGAGGGCAGAACAGGTGATGACGAGGCCCTCGTCGGCATCGGCGAGCTCTCGGGTCAGCCGGGCGAGCCATGGCCAGCGATCCTCATCGGTGAGTGGCGTCCCCGCCGCCATCTTGTCGATGTTGGCTTGGGGATGTGCGTCGTCAGCGTCGAGGAAGCCCGCACCGAGTGCCTCGGCGAGCGCTTCACCAACGGTGGACTTGCCGCTCGCGGCAACGCCCATCACCACGAGCCGCGGGCCGGTCATGTGAGTCCGAAGAAGCGCTTGGCGTTTGCGGAGCAGACGCCCACGATCATCTCGTCGAGCTCGGCCCGGTGATGCGCATCGCCGGGATACAAGCCTGCCTCAATCTGGTCGCCGATCTTGGCGCACAAGACACGGCGGAAGAGTTCGTGGCGCGTCATCGACAAGATCGACCGAGAGTCGGTCAACATGCCGACAAATCCGGCGAGCTGCCCGATTTGAGCAAGCACATCGAGTTGGCGACGCATGCCGTCATCGTGATCGTTGAACCACCACGGCGGACCCCACTGCACATACGACTCGGTGCCGCCACGGGCAAAGGCCCCAGCCATCGACACGAACAGTTCGTTGTCCGCCGGGTTCAGGTTGTAGAGGATCGTGCGCGGCAGCGTCTCGGCGGCATCGAGGTCGCCGAGGAAGCGAGCAAGTCCCGCGGCCTGCGGGCGGTCGCCCATGACATCAGCGCCCGCATCACGTCCGACCGTCGTCATCAGACTCGGTGACACGTTGCGAAGCGGCCCAAGATGCAACTGCATCACAAGGTCGTGTTCAACAGCGAGCGTTGCCGTCAGGTGCATGACTTCGAGCAGCACAAGATCGGCTTCATCATCGGTGATCGGCTCACCCCAACGAGCCCGTCGGACCACGCCGTCTGCCGCCTCGGGTTCACGACCGCGATCCGGCAACGTTGCGAGGCCATGGTCGCTTGCTTTGCACCCGGCGGCTCGAAACCGAGCGTGGGCTGATCGCAAGGCCGACAGCAGCGAATCGAGGTCGCTGATCGTTGCGCCCTCGACCAACTCGAGTGCGTCGATCCAGGCGTTCCACTCCTCGGGATTCCTGAGCAGACCGTGTGCGCTGTCGGGACGGAACGTCGGGGTCATCGTCAGATCAGCCCCGCTCGCATGGTGCGCGCCGTGGTCGGCGAGGTCGTCGATCGGCGAGTCGGTCGTGGCGACGAACTCGACGCCGAAGTGGGCCAGCATCGTTTGCGCTGACCAGTCCCCGAGCTGTTCGTTGACCGCGGCGTACACGGCCTCAGCCGTCGATGGTCCCAGCGTTTCGGTTACGCCGAACACGCGACGCAGCTCCAAGTGGGTCCATACATAGAGCGGGTTCCCGATGAGCCGAGGCAGCGTCTGTGCCCAGGCTTCGAATCGGTCGGCTGGGTCGGCGTCGCCGGTGATCAGCTGCTCATCGATCCCGGCGAGTCGCATCGCCCGCCACTTGTAGTGATCATCGTCGAGCCACAGCCCGGTGATCGTGTCCCAGGTGCGATCGGATGCGATGTCACCCGGAACCAGGTGGTTATGCACGTCGACGATCGGCTGGGATTTCGCGACCTGGTAGAGCTCAACTGCGGTGTCGGACGTGAGCAGAAAATTGTCGTGCAATAAGTCGGTCATCGGCTTCGCTTAGATGGTGACGGCATCGAAGCCGCCATCGACGACGATCTCCGCACCAGTGATGAACTGGCCGGCGTCGCTCGCCAACAGCAACGTCGCTCCAACGAGCTCGTCTGCTTCGCCAAATCGGCCGAGCGGCGTGTGGCCCAAGATCGAGTCGACCCGGTCGGGGCTCAGGATTTTGCGGTTCTGCTCGGCCGGAAAGAAGCCCGGGACAAGCACGTTGACCCGGATGCCGAGCGGCCCCCACTCGCGAGCAAGATTCTTGGTGAGATTGTGGATGGCTGCCTTGGTCATCGAATAGGTGAAGACCCGAGAAAGTGGCCGCAGCCCTGATGCGCTTCCGACATTAATGATGCTTGCGCCCGTGCCCTCGGACTCGGCCCGGGCGACGAAATGGCGACCGAACTCTTGGCACGCCCGCACGACGGCCAGCTGGTTGATGGCGACGATGTGCTCCATCTCGTCATCGCCGATGTCGAGGAACGGGGTCGCCGCATTAACACCGGCCCCATTCACCAGCACATCGACGCGGCCGTGCCGCTCGATCACCGTCGCAGCGAGCTGCGCGATGTCCTCGCGCCGAGAGACATCGCAGGCAACGAACTCGACGGATCGGCCCTCTTCCTCGGAACGAAGCTGCGCCGCCGCCTCCTCGCCTTTGTCAACATTTCGTCCCACGATCACGGTGGTCGCGCCTGCGTCGCCAAGAGCAGCCGCCATCCGGCCACAAAGCACGCCCGTCCCGCCAATGACGACGGCTACCCGCCCATCAAGCTCGAACGAGGAGGAACTTCGCGAGATCATGCGCACAGTGTGGTCGATCGACGCCATGGCGTGCGACGTTCACCTATGTGTGGTGTCACACGTGTGGTGTACAAGGTCCCACTGGTACGCCCGCGGTACCGGATCCCGTCAAGGTGAGGCCAGTGGACACACAATCAGCAACCGTTATCCATCTCAACCAGCCGCGCTGTACCCCAAAAGGGTCGCCGAACGAGCAAGGCGAGCTGATTTGGAAGGCACTTGAGCGCAACGAGCGGCGGCGTCGAGCAGCCGACGAGTTGTCGGCGCTCCGCGCCGCACTGCTCGACCATTGGGCCGAGCTGCATCACCTCAAGTGCCGATGTGACCTGAGTCTGGGCATGGAATGCCGGGCGCCCCTGCCCCCTGAGCTCCGGCATTGGCTCCAGGCGCAGCGTCGCGATCAGAAGACGGTGTAGCCACCGTCCACACAGACTTCCTGGCCGGTGTGATACGTCTGCGACGGATCGGCCAGAAACGCGCCGACCTGCCGGAACTCAGCCGGTTCGGCCCAGCGACGGACGGGCGTGCGCTTCACGGTGGCGTCGCGGAACTTGTCGTTCTCGTAGCCGCCTGACGCCAACTCGGTGATCGTCCAACCCGGTAGGAGCGAGTTCACTCGGATGCCATAGCGGGCGAAGCCAACCGCCAGCGCTCGCACGAGACCGTTGAGCGCGGTCTTGGCCGTGCCGTAGGCCTCGTTGCCCGCCGCCCCATGGATCGCCGAGGTCGACGACACGGCCACGAGGCTTCCGCCCTGGCCTTGCTCGACGAGCACCTTGCCGGCTTCGCGAAGCTGCAGGAACACGCCGTCGAGGTTGACGTCCATGACCGCTCGCCACTCCTCGAGCGGCAGTTCCAGGAACGGCGTGCCAGTGCCGCCTCGACCGGCGTTTGCGAAGAGCCCATCGAGGCGCCCGAAGTCCTCGACCGAGCGACGCATCGTTTCGATGACTTGCTCCTCGTCACCGACGTCGCATACGTGCGCCGTCGCCTGACCGCCGAGGGCGTGCAGCGTCTCGACCGCGGCACCGTTCTTGTCCTCGTTGCGGCCCCAGATCACGACAGACCCACCCGCCATCACGATGCCTTCGGCCATGCCCAAGCCGATCCCTCCGTTGCCGCCGGTCACGATGAAGGTCTTGCCACTGAGATCGATCATGGCGAAATGCTGGCACACGACGTCGTTCGACTCCTGACCAGACGCCGAACGACATAACCTCACGGGCGATGCGCTACCAGGAACCAGAGTTCCTCCCGTGGGACGGCCGACGTGTGCCATTGACGTTTGTGTCTGGCTATCTCGGCGCCGGGAAGACGACGCTGATCAACAACGTGCTTGCGACGACCGATCGGCCGATCGCAGTGCTCGTCAACGACGTCGGCGAGATCAATGTCGATGCCAAGCTCATCAAGCGCCACTCGGGCGACACGATCGAGCTCAACGACGGCTGTGTGTGCTGCTCGTTGGTCGACGGGTTCGGCGCAGCCTTTGATCAGATTCGGGAGAGAGAGACACCGCCTGACCACATGGTTGTCGAGCTGAGCGGCGTCGCCGACCCGGGTCGGGTGCTGCCGTGGGGGCGCACCGCTGGCTTCAAGCTCGACGGGCTCTTGACGCTGGTGGCGGCTGATCAGATCCTGGAGTTGACCGAGCGCCATGAGATCGGCCAGATGGTGCGAGCCCAAGTGAGTGCGGCAGACATGGTCGCCATCACCAAGCTCGACGTCGACGGCGCTGCGTCAGAAGACGTCCTACGCGACCACCTCGCGGAGATCGGCGGTGACGTGCCGGTCATCGATGCCGCAGACGGTTCGCTCGTCACGACGCTGTTGCGCATTGGCGGGCGTCGCCCGGGTGGCGTTGCCGATGTGCCCGAGTCGACCTTGTTCGACCAGCATGAGGTTGGCCAGATCGCCCTCGATCAGCCGATTTCGGTCGCTGATGTCGAAGCAATTATTGACGGCCTCGACGAGTCAGTGATGCGAGCCAAGGCTGTCTTCGTCGATCCCGACGGCGCCGCATGGACGGCGCAGGTCGTTGGGCGTCGGCGGACCATCACGCCGCTTCCCGATGTGGAGCTCGAGGCCGCAACCGACCTCGTCACGATCAGCGTCCG
>CAZEMU010000018.1:29205-31452 GCA_964513315.1 uncultured Acidimicrobiaceae bacterium
GTGACGGCGAAGGCGTTGGCAAGGTCGTTGCTCAGGTCTTCGATGTCCTCGCAGCCGACGGATAGCCGAATGAGCGTCGGAGGAATGTCCTCTTGGCCAGCAACTGCGGCGCGGCGTTCCATCGTCGACTCGATGCCGCCCAGGCTCGTTGCGTGGTTGATGATCTCGATCCGCTCACAGATAGCAGCGGCCCGTTCGGGGCTTCCCACGGTCTCGAACGAGATCATGGCGCCCCAGCCGGTCATGAACTTGGCGGCGTTGGCGTGGGTCGGATGCGATTCGAGACCCGGATAGCGCACCGTCGCGACATCGTCGCTGGCGTCGAGGCGCTGGGCGAGTTCCATTGCATTGGCTTGGGCCCGTTCCATGCGCAGCGACATCGTGCGTGCACCTCGGATGGCGAGGAACGCCTCCATCGCACCGATCGATGCTCCGTGAAGCAGACGACGCGTGTGCAGCTCGTCGTAGAGCGCGTCGTCGGTGGTGATCAGCAGCCCAGCGAGCAGGTCCGAGTGGCCACCGATGAACTTGGTGGCCGAGTGCATGACGATGTCGGCGCCAAGATCGAGGGGACGCTGGCAGAACGACGTGCCGAACGTGCTGTCGACGGCGACGATCGTGCCGTCCTTGCGAGGGGCACCGCAGATTGCGGGCAAGTCAGCGACCGTCATGAGCGGGTTGGCGGGCGTTTCGAGCCAGAGCAGGTCAGCCGTTCCGGCGGCCTCGATCCACGCCTCGGTGTCGGCCAGGTCGATGCGCATGACGTTCCAGCGACCTTGGGCTTCGGCTTCTTCGGCCAGCCCTTTGACGCCGTGGTACGGGTCGAGCGGCATCGCGAGCGTTGCGCCTGCGGCAAGCCGGTTCAGCACCGCAGCCGCGGCGCCCATGCCCGACGCGAACGCCAAGGCCCGGCCGCCTTCGAGACCGCCGAGCAACGTCTCGAACGCTTCGGAAGTCTCGGTGCCTTTGGCTCGGCTGTAGTCACGATCGGCAGGCAGGTAGTAGTTCGACGCCAGCTGAGGCGCCACGTTGAGCGGCTGCCCAGGGGCCCGGGTGCGACCACCCGCGATTAGCCAGGTTGCCGGATCGACTCCATCACGCATGGGTCGACGCTACCGCCGAGCGATTACGGCCCCGCCGTGGTGGGTCGTGCAGCCCGCCTAGGAAATGGCTGCTGCGGTCGCGACGAGCGACCCGATCGTCGCGCACACCGTGATTGCGCCAAGCACGTCTCCGGTCACGCCGTCGATCTTGCGGACGGCGAGAAGCACGACTGCACACGTAGCGATGCTGGCAGCGATGAGCGGCCAGACGAAGAGCACGGGTGACAGCCATACGGCGATCGCGATCCCAACCGCCGTACCGACGACCACGCGGAGCGTCGATAGCTCGCGTGTGTACGACGCACCGAGCCCGTCGCCAGCGACAGGGGCGAGCACCATGGCGACGAGCGCCGCTGATCGACCGAGCGCATGCGCGGCGATGATCGCTCGAAACCCGGTCGTTGCGTCGAACGAGGCGATGGTCGCGACCTCGATCAGGATCGCAATCGTGAGCGCCGAAGTCCCATAGGTGCCCAGACGTGAATCCTTGAGGATCTCGAAGCGTTGCTCAACGGTCCACCCCCCGCCGAAGGCATCGGCGATATCGGCGAGCCCGTCGTGGTGAAACGCTCCGGTGATCAGCAGGGCGGCGGCGACGGCCAACGCCGCGGCAACGAGCGGCGAGACGAGCTCGAACGATCCTCGCCAGATGCCGGCTTGCGCGAGCCCGATGCCAGCACCCACGAGCGGGAACCACGGCACGGCGTCGGCCAGCCGGACCGTATCGGGAGCGCCGTTGCTGACGTCGCCGACCGGAATCCGGGTCAGGAAACCGACGGCAACGCGCAGATCACGAATCGGTTGCACCGGGCTGTGACCCAAAGAACTCATCGAACGTCGCAACGTTGGACACGGCATCGCAGCCCGCCATAACGAGAGGAACTGCCGTCATCGCTCCCGATCCTTCTCCCAGGCGGAAGTCCAGGGTCAGAAGTGGCTCTAGCCCGAGCCGATCGAGCGCGAGACCATGGCCGGGCTCGGCCGACCGATGGCCAGCGCGGACGTTCCCGGTAAGCGCTGGGTCAACGGCATGAAGCACGACCGCAGGAGCCGTTGCGATATAGCCGTCAAGCAGCAGTGGGATGGCTTGGGCGCGAGCTTCGACCATCGCTCCGGCCATGGCCACGAGTTCGGTGCCACCAAG
>CAZEMU010000018.1:31552-43586 GCA_964513315.1 uncultured Acidimicrobiaceae bacterium
CCCATCGTGTCGGCGATTGCGTTGATCGTCGCCTGACCCCGCTCGACGGCAGCGAGCATCGAAGCAGTGATCTCGGCCGGATAGGCGGACACACCCTCGGCGGCGACGCCATGGTCGCCCGCGAAGACGAGTGCCGCGGGTTCGTCGACGACGGGACGATCGCTTCCTTGCCATCCCGCAACCCAAATGGCCAAATTGTCGAGCTGGGTGAGCGCCCCGCCAGGGCGCAATACCGAGGCGGCGCGCTCGGCGGTCGCATCAGCCGAACCCTGGTCATAGGTCTCCATGGCGGAGAGTTCATCTCGCAGCGCCGAGCTCGTGGGGTTAGAAGTCACCATGTCGTCTCGATTTCTTTGAGTTCCAGTGCACGTCCGGCGACAACGAACAACGAAGTGTCCGCGAGGTCGGCGACCCGGCGATTGACCTTGCCGAGCAGGTCACGGTAGCGACGACCCATCTGTGTCTCGGGGTGGAGACCAAGGCCAACCTCGTTCGTGACTACCAGGGTCGGTCCCGGCCGATCGTGTGCGGCTTCGACGAGCGCCGCGGCGTGCTCAACGATTTCGTCGTCGCTTCGTTCGTTGAAGAAGAGGTTCGACACGAGCAAGGTGATGCAATCGACGATGACGAGCGCATCAGCCTCGATCTCACGCAACTCGTCGGCGCCGAACGTGGCATGTTCCACGAGTCCCCAGTGGTCGGGGCGATCGAGTTGGTGGCGTCGAATCCGTTCCGCCATATCGGTATCGCCTGCGGTCGCAGTAGCCACGAACACCACTTGGCTGTCCCACGACTCGCCCAGCTTCACGACGAGATCGCTCTTGCCGCTGCGGGCACCGCCGATGAAGAACGTGACACCAGTTCTAATGCGGGTCATGTCGGCTCCTTTTCCGCTGGTCGGCGACCGGCGTCGATGCGGGGCGTCACCATCACGTGACCGTGAGCATGGCTCACCCGAACGCGGGCGCCGTAGTACGTCAACAGATGCTCCTCGGTCAACACGTCGACGGCTGGGCCAACGACTGCGACCTCGCCACAGGCCAGCATGACGAGTCGGTCGGCGAATGCACCCGCCAGCGTGAGATCGTGCATCGTCGTGATGATGCTCCGCTCGCCGGATTGACGCAGACGTTCCAACAGTGCGAGCACCTCTTGTTGGTGGCCCAGGTCGAGCGCCGACGTTGGCTCATCGAGGAGGATGATCGGCGCCTGCTGGGCGAGGGCGCGCCCAATGACCGCTCGTTGCAGCTCGCCGCCGGACAACGTGTCGACCATGCGCTCGGCGATGTGGACGAGGTCGAGTTCTTCAAGCACGTCGCTGACGATGGCGCGATCTTCACGGCCTTCGCGAGCAAGCGGGTGCAAGTGCGGTGTTCGCCCGAGCAACACATAGTCGAAGACCGCGATGCCGGGCGGCACGATCGGAGACTGGGGCACCCACGAGATCAGCTTGGCTCTCGCTCGGGCGTTGAGGCCGGCGGTGGACTGACCGGCGATCTCGATCGATCCGGTCGACGCGAGGACACCGGCGATGCTGCGGAGCAAGGTCGACTTTCCCGCGCCGTTCGGGCCGACGATCGAGACCCATTCGCCGGGCTGCAGATCAAGGTCCACGTCTTCGAGCAGGCGAGCGCCCTTGATGGACACGCCGACGCCTCGAAGCGACAAAGCAGGAGTCATCGGCTGGCCGTCGTTCGCAGGATCATCACGAAGAACGGTGCCCCGAAGAACGCAGTCACGACGCCGATGGGTATCTCGCTTGCGGTGCCGATCGTCCGAGCCGCCAGGTCGCACAGCACCAGGAAGCCGGCCCCGAAGATGATCGACATCGGCACGACGACCCGATAACTCGAGCCAAACAGCAGCCGCACGGTATGCGGCACGATGAGGCCGACGAAGCTGATGAGGCCGCTCACCGCAACTGCCGTCGCAGTAAGCAGCGACGCAATGACAACGAGGATCAGCCGAGTCCAGCCAACGGACAGCCCAAGCATGCGGGCCTCGTCATCACCGACGGTCAGGACGTCGAGGGTGCGTCCGCTCAGGGCGAGTGCGCCGATGCAGAGGACAGTGAGCGGCAGCGCGAGGAGCGCTTCGCCCCATCCTTCGGTCGTGAGGCCGCCAAGGAACCACACGTAGATCTGGCGGATGTCTTCGGTGTTGCGTTGTTGCAGGTAGGTCTGCAGTGCGGTGAAGAACGACGCCACGGCCACGCCGGCAAGGATCAGCGTCGTGGCGCCGCTCCGGCGTGTGCCGACGAAGCCCATGACCCACGTGAGCGCGACCGAAGCCAACGCGCCGACAAAGGCCGCCAGTTGGACCCCGTCGAAGAAGCCTCGGCCGTCACCCCAGTCGTTGACGAACGCGATCGTCGCTCCGAACCCGCCGCCTGCGGCGACACCGAGCAGATACGGGTCAGCGAGTGGATTACGGAAGACACCTTGGAAGGTTGCGCCCGCGGTGGCGAGCGCTGCACCGACGAGAAGCCCGAGTGCGATGCGTGGCATGCGAAGACTCCACACGATCGACTTCTGCACCGGGCTGAGCCCGCTCTCGATCGTGCCGGGTGTGAGTCGGTCGAGTGCTTCGACCAGGACTGCGCCGCGAGGGATGTCCGCTTGGCCGATCAGCAGCACCACAGCGCTGCACGCCAACACGAACAACGCCCCGCCGATCAGCCAACTTGGGCGACAACCGACGGGGCGAACGTTCATGGATCAGTGAGGGTCAGCTCGCAGCTGCTGGCTCGACCGCCGCAACGGCTTCGCCAACGGCCTGAATGAACTCGACCAGGCGTGGGCCCCAGCGGCTCACGACGTCGTCGTTCAGTTCGACGATGTTGCCGTTCTGCACGGCACGCAGCTCGGACCAGCCGTCGCGCTCGGCGACGGTGGCTGCGGTCTGTTCGCAGCACAGCGTGTCAGCCAAGAAGATCAGGTCTGGATCAGCGGTCAAGAGGAACTCGCCGTTGAGCTGGGGATAGCCGAATGCTTCACCGTCAGGGTCGGCAGCATCGGCGACGTTCTCGAGGCCGAACAGCTTGTAGACCTCGCCGACGAAGGTCGACGACGTCACGCTGAACAGCGTGTTGTCGAGCTCGTGGTAGTAGGTCAGCGCCGTTTCACGATCGGGAACCTCGGCGAGGACGGCGTCGATGTCGGTCTGCATCTGCAGGACGAGTTCGGCGGCTTCGCCGACGTGGCCAGTCGTCGCGCCGACCTGTTCGATCTGGCTGTAGACGTCGTCGAAGGTCACCGCAGCGGGCAGCTCAAGCACGTCGACACCGAGCGCGTCGAGGCCTTCAACCGGGCCTTGCGTGACGACCAAGTCGGGTTCGAAACCGGCGATCGCTTCGATCGACGGCGACCATGCGGAGAGGTCGTCGACCACGGGGGCCTCGGGTGGGTAGTACGAGAAGTTGTCGACGGCGACGACCTGGTCGCCCGCGCCGACGGCGAACAGCATCTCGGTGCCGGTCGGGTTCAGCGAAACGATGCGCTGCGGACCATCGGCCATCGCATCATCAGCCATGGCGTCATCTTCCATCGCCTCGTCGTCGGCCATCGCGTCATCAGACATTGCGTCATCAGACATCGCGTCATCAGACATTGCGTCGTCAGCCATTGCGTCGTCGCTGTGGTCTTCGTCTTCCATCGCGTCGTCAGACATCGCGTCATCATCAGACGCTTCCTCGTCAGACATTTCATCGTCAGACATGGCATCGTCGACGACGTCAGCTGCGTCGGCGACGGTGTCGGTCGCAGCGCTGGTCGGATCGTCGCTACCGCAGGCCGCGGTAAAGAGAACGAATGCTGCCAAGATCAGCAGCAATTGGCGGAACTTCATGGGGGGTCTCCTGTCGCCGATCCGCACCAGGAGTTCCGGTCGGACCAGCCCCTTCCTCGAGGGATCGTTGGTCTCTGTGATGCTCGAGGGACGCGACCGGACTTATCTCTCGACGGCCGAAACCATCGAGAACATCACCGTTGCGGGACAGCGCCGGATTCGCACCGGACTTCGGACCTACGAGCCCCCCGAGACTAACGGGTCGGATCCGACCTCCGTCCGCACGCGACAAATCCCCTGTCACAAGGACAGGGGATTTGTCACACACTCGACGGCATTGTCGAGCGGTTCGTTCAGCTGGGGACGTTCTCGATGCGCATCACGTTGCTGACGAGCGCGCTGTTCGAATTGCCCAGCACGATGGGAACGAGCTCGCCAGGCTTGAGGTAACCAGCATCACGAATACGCGACAGGATCGCCATCACGCGCTTGGTGCCGGTGCCTTCGGCACTTCCGACGAGCGGAACGACACCCCAGCTGAGCGCCAGCTGACGAGCGACCCGCTCGGTTGGCGTCACGGCCACGATCTCAGCCCGAGGCCGATAGCGAGAGATTTCGCGAGCGGTGCGGCCCGTGCCGGTGACTGCGACGAGCACGCGGCTGCCGAGCGCTCCGGCTGCCTGGTGGGCAGCGCCGCGCATGGCGGCAGCGACTCGACGGGTGTCGGTCTCGTGATCACTGGACAGCACCGAAGCTTGCTCGATGCGGGCGGCCCACGCTTCGTGTTCGAAGTTCTGCTCTGCCTCGACCAGGATCTCGGCCATCGTCTCGACGACGAGTACCGGATCGTGACCAACGGCGGTCTCGCCGGACAGCATCACGGCCGAGGTGCCGTCGAACACGGCGTTGGCGACGTCGGTGACCTCGGCGCGGGTCGGCTGCGGAGCGGTCGTCATCGACTCGAGCATCTGCGTCGCGGTGATGACTGGCTTGCCGGCGGCAACGGTCGCCGCAATGATCTTCTTCTGCAGCGCAGGAAGACCGGGCAGCGAGCACTCGAGGCCGAGGTCGCCACGGGCAACCATGACCGCGTCGCTGTGTTCGAGGATCGAATCGAGGTTGTCGATTGCGGCCTGGGTTTCGATCTTGGCGACGAGCATTGGGCCGTGTGGTGGCTTCTCGCTGTGGAGCGCACGCATGTCACGGCCGGTCTTCACGAACGAGACGGCGACCAGGTCGACGTCAGCAGCGACGACGGCATCGAAGTACTTGAGGTCTTCAGATGTTGGCGACGATGTCGTCAGGCGGCTCGATGGCACGTGGACACCGGGGCGACCTCGCTGCATGCCGCCACGTTCGACCGTCGCGGTTGCGTACTCAGGACCGACTTGGGTCACGACGAGCGTTGCGGAGCCGTCGCCCATGTGGAGACGGTCGCCGACTTCGAGGCTCTGCGCAATGTCATCGACATTGACGTAGATCTCGGTCGAGCTCGACTGCTGCTCGCCGGAGCGAATCTGCACAGTGCTGTCCGTCACGAGCTCGACGGGCGTGTCACCGAAGGCGGCGCGGACCTTGGGGCCGGCGAGGTCGACGAGGATGCCGACCGGATCGCTGTGGTTCTCGGAGACCTTACGGATCGTCTCGACACGCTCGAGCACGCGCTCGACAGGGTCGTGCGCCGTACCGAGGCGGAACACGTTCACGCCGGCCGTGATCAGGCGATCGAGGACCTCGGGCGAGTCAGACGCCGGGCCGATCGTCGCAACGATCTTGGTGCGACGGGTCATGCGCCGACCTTGTTGACGGATGCGTCGTGGATGGCGGCAACCGTTTCACCGAGACGTGCTTCGAACGCAGCATCATCGAGATCGGCGGTCAACCCGGTCATAAGGACACGAGAGAAGCTGGCGGTCATACCTACAGCATGGCGCAAACGGCGGCTGCTTTCCTCCAGGTCGTAGCCACCGGAAAGAGCGACGACGCGGTCGACACGGGGATGCTCGGTGAAGCGCTGGTACAGGTCGGCCTGCTCAGGCAGAGTCAGCTTGAACATGACGGAGCGCTCGCCCAGGTCGTCGAGGTGACGGTGCAGCGCATCGGCGAGCAGCACTTCGGCCTCGGCCTTGTCGGGCGCTTCGATCGATACCTCGGGCTCGATGATCGGCATGAGGCCGGCATCGAGAATGGCAGCGCCAACCTCGAACTGCTGAGCGACGATGGCTTCGATGCCTGCGGCGTTGGCCTCGTGGATGACGGAGCGCATCTTGGTGCCGTACACGCCGGCGGCGTTGGCACGGTCGAGCAGGTCGAACAGTCCGGGGTTCGGGGCGAGCAGCTGCACGCCGTCGTTGCGCTCGGCAAGACCGGCATCGCACTTGACGAAGGGGACGATCCCAACGCGCTCCCACAGGTACTGGGCGGTCGGGATGGAATCGACGAGGCGATCCATCGTCTGTTCGAACAGGATTGCGCCGATGATGCGACCGTCAGCGAATGCATCGCTGGTGATCAGGCGGGTGCGCATCGCGTGCACGAGGTCGAACATCTCGTCAGCGTTCGACCAGGCCGACTCGTCGACGCCGTAGGCGGCGAGAGCCTTGGGGGTGCTGCCGCCGCTCTGGTCGAGAGCGGCGATGAAGCCTTGGCCGTTGATGACACGGTCACGTTGCTGGGCGCGGCGCTCTTCGATGGTGGTTTCGGTGGTCATGAGTCCTCGATCAGGGGAAGAAAACGTTGGCGGTTTCCCAGAGCTGTTCTGGGACGTACTTGAGGCCGTCACCGACGGCGTCGGCGAGGGAGATTGCGGAAATCGTGTTGGCGTTAATGGCGACCATGTGGCCGAACTTGTCGGCATGGGCGGCATCGACGGCGCCGACACCGAAGCGGGAGCACAGCACCCGGTCGAATGCCGTAGGCGTACCGCCACGCTGGATGTGGCCGAGGATCGTCACCCGGGTTTCGAACCCCGTGCGCTGTTCGATCTCGCCCGCAACGATGTGCGAGATACCACCGAGCACCTTGTGGCCGTACCGGTCAATGGACGGTTCGCTGATGTCGAGCGTGCCGGGGATTGGCTTCGCGCCTTCGGCGACGACGACGATCGAGGCGTACTTGCCTGCGGCGTGGCGCTTGGCCAGCGAGTCGCAGACCTCGGCGATGTCGAATGGCTGTTCGGGGATGAGCGTCATCGTCGCGCCACCGGCAAGACCGGCCCAGGTTGCGATGTGGCCGACGTGGCGACCCATGACCTCGACGACCATGATGCGGTCGTGCGACTCGGCGGTCGTGTGGAGGCGGTCGATGGCTTCGGTCGCGATCGAGACTGCGGTGTCGAACCCGAAGGTCCGTTCGGTGCCGCCGATGTCGTTGTCGATCGTCTTGGGAACGCCGACGACCTTGGCGAAGCCCTGGTCGTGAATCGAGCGGGCGCAGGACAGGGTGCCTTCGCCGCCGATGACGATCAGGCCGTCGAGTTCGCGGTCGGCCATGGTTTCGGCGACGCGTTCGCATCCGCCTTCGACCATGTAGGGCGTTTCGCGTGAGGTGCCCAGGATCGTGCCGCCGCGAGGCAGCGTGCCGCGCAGGCGCAGGACCGAGAGCTCTTCGCCGCGGTTTTCGATGACGCCGCGCCAGCCGTCGTGGAAGCCGAAGACTTCGCCGCCGTAGTCCTTGAGCTCGCGGCGAACCACGGCCCGGATTACGGCATTGAGGCCGGGGCAATCGCCGCCACCGGTGAGCACGCCGAGGCGCATCGGGGCGCGCTCGGTCTGCTCGGCAAGTAGCGGCAGGACAGCGCTCATCAGACCGTGATGCGAGCGACGAGGTCGACGAGACGGTTGGAGTAGCCCCACTCGTTGTCGTACCAGCCAGCGATCTTGACGGTGTTGCCGCCACTTCCACTGTTTGGCATAACCATCGTGAGGCCGCTATCGAAGGTGCACGATGCGGCGGTGCCGACGATGTCGCTCGAGACGAGCGGTGCGCTGCTGTAGTCGAGGACCGGGGCGAGTGGGCCCTCGGTGGCTGCGGCTTCGAAGGCAGCGTTGACGGCTTCGACGGTCACGGGTTCGCGGACCTGGCCGACGAAGTCGGTGATCGAACCGTTGGGGATTGGCACCCGCATGGCCATGCCGTCGAGCTTGCCGGCGAGGTGCGGCATGACGAGGCTGATGGCACGAGCGGCGCCGGTCGAGGTCGGAACGACGTTGACCGCAGCAGCGCGGGCACGGCGCAGGTCACGGTGCGGTGCGTCGACGATGGCCTGGTCGCCGGTGTAGGCGTGGACCGTGGTGATCATGCCGCTCTCGAGGCCGAAGGCATCGTCGAGGACCTTGACCATCGGGGCGAGGCAGTTCGTGGTGCACGAAGCGTTCGAGACGATGAGGTCGGTCTCGGGGTTGTACTGCTCGTCGTTGACGCCGATGACGAACGTTGCGTCGCAGTCGCCGGACGGTGCTGAGATGACGACGCGGCGGGCGCCTGCATCAAGGTGCAGCGAAGCGCCGTCGCGCTTGGTGAACACGCCGGTCGATTCGATGACGACATCGATGCCAAGTTCGCCCCAGGGCAGATCAGCGGGGTTGCGTTCGCTGAAGACCTGGACCTTTTTGCCGTCGAGCTCAAGGCCGCTGTCGTTGGTTTCGACGGTCCAGCTCGGCGAGCCGTGGACGCTGTCGTAGCGCAGCAGGTGGGCGAGGGTTTCGAGATCGCCGAGGTCGTTGACGGCAACGACTTCGACGGGCTGGTTGAGCTCACCCGCACGCTGGCGGTCGATGAGCGAGCGGACGAAGTTGCGGCCGATGCGGCCGAATCCATTGATGGCAATACGAACGGTCATGTGTCGTTTTCTCCGGAGCTAGGTGTGGTGGGGAGTGATGCGGATGTCGACGACGTTGGCGACGTTTTCTGCGGTGTGTTTGCTTGTTGTTTTGCTGCTGCGAGCTGCGCTCGAGGATCCCGGCTCAGAGGAGCAGGGACGCTCCGAGTAGTGCAGCTCCGACGAGCCCGGCATCGTTGCCGAGCCCTGCGGTGGCGACGAGGCCACCGTTGCTGGCGTGGCTCACCGAGTACCCGCCCAGGCGCTGCGCCGTTGCAGCTTGGAGGCGAGACTCGAGGTGGGCGTTAGCACCCACCCCGCCACTAAAGAGAATGCGGTCGGGCGAGAACGCCCAGGTGATCACGGTCGCGAGTTGGGCGAGGTGATCGACGACGATGTCCCAGGCGGGGTGATCGTCAGCGAGTGATTCGGCAGGCGCTCCTGCGGACTGGTGGATTGCTGGTCCGGAGACGAGACCTTCGAGGCAGTCGCCGTGGAACGGGCAGACGCCGGCGAAGTCATGGCCCTCGAAACGCTTGACGGGGATGTGGCCGACTTCGAGATGATCGCGACCTCGGTACACCTGGCCGTTGCGAACGATGCCGACACCGATGCCGGTTCCGACGGTCACGTACGCCACCGCGTCGTGTCCCTGACCGGCACCGAAGCGTTGCTCGGCGACGGCGGCAGCTTCGACGTCGGTCTGAATGTCGGCTGGCACGCCGAGGCGGTCACGCAATTCGGCGAGGATGGGGGCGCCGGTCCAGCCGGGCTTGGGGGTCGGAGCGACGGAGCCGTAGTCGGGCGATGCCTGGTCGACGATCAGTGGCCCGAATGAGGCAATGCCGAGCGCATTGACGTCGTGTTGTTCGAGGAAGGCACCAACGGCTTCGAGCGTTTCGGCGGGAGTGGTGGTGTCAACCCGGATCTCGGCGATCGGGGACGGGCTGTGCGGAACAACCGCAATATCACCGCCGTAGACGGCGGCCCGGAACTTGGTTCCGCCCGCCTCGACGGCGGCAATGGTTGGTGCGCTCATACTGGTCCGAAGAGGGATCGCTGGAAGTGGACGGGTGACAACTGCCATTGACAGTGCACTTGACAACGTTGTCAAGTGGGAGGGTATCCTGTCCCTGACAACGTTGTCAACACCCTGGCCCTTCGCTCTATGAACGCTCGCCCTACCTTGAAAGACGTCGCCGAACTGGCGGGCGTGAGCTTCAAGACCGTGTCCCGAGTGGTCAATGGCGAGAACGGCGTCTCCCCCGAGATGCATGCCAAGGTTCAAGAAGCCGTTGCGACCCTCGGCTATCGCCGCAACCACAGCGCCCAGGCGCTTCGGAAATCCGGGCAGCGTCTCGGCACGATCGGCATCGTCCATGCCGACATCTCCAACCCGTTCGCAGCTGCGGTCCATCAGTCGATCGAGCGCTACGCCAGTGACCACGACACGCTGCTGCTGAGCGGTTCGACGGCCGAAGACATGGACCAACAAGACCGCCTGGTCGAGGCGTTCGTGGCCCGGCGAGTCGACGGACTTGCCGTGATCCCGAGCGGCGACGAACCCGGGCCAGCACTTCGTCAAGAGCTGCAGCGTGGAACCCCGATCGTGTTCATCGACCGTGACCCCGGCGTCCGCGCTGATCTCGTCTTGAGTGATCACCGAGACGGCGCCCGCATGGCCACATCGCACCTCCTCGAACACGGTCACCGCCGAATCGGCTTCCTCGGGTCACGCGAACAAACCGTGTCGGTGCAACAGCGTCGTCGCGGATTCGACGAAGCGATGCGCAACGTCGATGGGGCGATCTCAACCGTCCGCACCGACCTGATCTCGGTCGGAGCGGCGGAACAGGCCGTGCATCAGTTGTTCGCAGATCGTGGGGCTGCGCCGACTGCCCTGTTTGCGGCGCAGAACCTGGCGGCAACAGGCGCCGTGCGCGGCCTCCACCAACTTGGTCTCGAGAACGAGATCGCACTGGTGGCCTTCGACCACATCGAAATCGCCGACATCGTCGAACCGGGCATCACGACCGTTCCTCAGAACGCGAACGAGGTTGGGCGACGAGCAGCCGAGCTGTTGTTCGCTCGCATCGGCGGCAACGCCGGCGATGCGCAACGAGTCGTCGTACCCGTCGACCTCGTCACCCGCGGCTCCGGTGAGTTGCGTCCTCGTTAGCTCCGATCCGCCGCTGCGCCGATGCCAGCGCGTCGACCGAAGACGGCGCCGCTGGTGAGGCCGCTTCCACCCGGATAGCCACCGAAGAACACGCCGCCGACAAGCTCGCCACACGCGAACAGGCCGTCGATCGATGTGCCATCGTCACGCAGCACGGCACCGGTGCGGTCGACGTGCAGCCCGCCGTACGTGAACGTGATTCCGCCAGTCACGGGATAAGCCCGAAACGGGGGCGTGTCGAGCTGCTGAGCCCAGTTCGAGCGGGGCGGATCAAGGCCGACCGCTCCCCTGCCGTCGAGGACCGTCGGATCGAACGGCACCGTTTCGTCGACCGCGTCGTTGAATGCAGCCAGCGTCGCCGCTGCTTGGGTCTGGTCGATGCCGTCGATCGCTGCGATGAGTTCGTCGAGCGTGTCGGCTTCGACGAACGAGGCGTCGTGGAACCGGTACTCGCCGTAGAGCAGGTCAGCGACCTTTGCGTCGAAGATCTGCCAGGCGACATGTCCGGGTTGTTCGAGCACGGCTCGGCCGAATTGGGCATAGGTGTAGTTGCGGAAGTTCGCGCCCTCGTCGACGAACCGCTTGCCTTCGGCGTTGAGCATGACGCCGAGGAAGTAGCAGATCTTGCGATAGTTCTTTCGCTCGAGATGTGGCAGGTCGAGGTTGCCGAAGTCGGCCATGTCTCGGTCCATCGGGGTCGCGTGGCAGTTCTCGTAGATGCCGTGGTGTGCCGCACCTTGGGCCCACGCGAGCCGGAGGCCCGTGCCGATGTTGTACGGCGTGCCACGGACCTTGGCATGAGCCCACTCGTCCCCGAGTTGCTCGACCCGCAGCTCGCGGTTCGACTCGAAACCACCGCACGCGAGCACCACTGACTGGGCGGCAATGCGTTCGCCGCTGTCGAGTTCGACGCCACCGACGACACCGTTGTCGACCATCAGTTCGACGACGGGTGACAGGTAGCGGATCCGGCCGCCGAGTTCTTCGTAGACCGCGAGCTCCGCGTCAACGAGGCCGGGCCCCTCCCCTGCTGCGGCGAGGGTCAGCCCGCCCCAGAACACATGCCGGCCGTCTTGCACGAACGATTGGCGTTCCCAGATCGGCTCGAATCGCACGCCCATGTCGCCGAGCCACTGCATCGTCGCCAGTGACTCGTCGATCAGCGTGCGCTGCTCCGGTGACAAGTCGCGGCCCTCGTTGAAGCCGTGCAGGTCGATCGAGAACTGGTCGGTGGTGTAGCTGCCGAAGTC
>CAZEMU010000019.1:0-8414 GCA_964513315.1 uncultured Acidimicrobiaceae bacterium
CCCCGGCGCTGGCGGTCGGAACAGGAAACTCAAACCCGGTGCGCACATGCGGCCGCCTTCGCTGGCCGGGCTGGGGTCGTGCCAGGCTGGAAGCGGTTGGCGCCGGATCGCAGGAATGCGCGATCGCAACCGCCACCGGATCGAACGGAGGACCATGGATCGGTACCGGAAACTGATTGAGCGAGCACGAGCGGGCGAGCGAGTGCTCATCGATGGAGCCACCGGTTCCGAAGCACTACGCCGCGGCGCGCCTGAACTCCCGAACGGATGGAGCGGCGGCGCAGCGCTGAGCCATCCCAACATCGTCCGCCAGATCCATGCCGAGTACATCGAGATCGGCGCTGAAATGATCGCGTCGAACACGTTCGCGACCGGACGCAACGTGCTCGAAGATGCCAATGTCGCCCACGACTTCGAGGCCTACAACCGACGAGGCGTCGAGCTTGCGGTCGAGGCACGAGATCAAGCCGGCGATGCAGGCCTTGACGTTGTGGTCGCTGGCGGCGTCAGCCACTGGAGCTTCTCTGGCAATCATCCGACGCTCGAGGTGCTCCGCGAGAACACCGCTGAACAGGTGGCGATCATGCGCTCCGCCGGAGCCGAGCTGATCAGCCTTGAGATGATGTGCAACACCGACCGGCTCCGGGCAACGCTCGACGGTGTCACCGCCGGAGGCGATGGGCTACCCGTGTGGGTCGGCTTCTCGATCGGCCCCGAAGAAGGCTTCCCGCCCGAGGACCTGCCCGCTGACATCGAGCTCCGCGAAGGCGGGCTCCTCGCCGAGGCCGTCGAGATCGCAGCGAGCTACGACCAGGTCGACGCCATGTTCATGATGCACTCCGACGTCCGACTCATTGCGCCCGCACTCGCTGCCATCCGCACGCAGTGGGACGGCCCGCTCGGCGCCTATGCGCACGCGGCCGCACTCGTCGACGGCGAACTCGTCTTCGAAGACGTCATCTCGCCAGCGGAGTACGCCGCGTTCGAACCCGACTGGCACGCGGCTGGAGCGACCATCGTCGGCGGCTGCTGCGGCATCGGCCCCGACCACATGCGAGTCCTCGCTCCTGGGATTGCCCACCCCGACTGACGCAGCGCGCCGACTGACGAACCAGCTGGCGGAAGCGTTGGTTACCAGGTGGCGCGTTCGACGACCGGATCGGCAGATGGGTCTGCGGGCGGCCGGGTCGACGAGCCAAAGCCGTCATCGACGGGCGCTTCGTCGGCGACTTTTGCGCCACCGATTGCGTGCTGCAGTTCTTCGGGAACCAGAGCCCGCCAGTCGATCTGCTCGCAGTCCTTCCACAAACGCTCGAGCTGGTAGTAGCCCCGGGCTTCTTCGCTGAAGATGTGCACGACGAAGTCGCCGTAGTCAATCAGCACCCAATCGAGCGACTCGAGGCCCTCGATGCGAATCGGCGACGGACCGCCGACGATCTTCACCTGGTGCTCGACCTCGTTCGCGATCGCACGCACCTGGCGGCTGTTGTTGCCGTTCGTGATGATGAAGTGGCCAGTCACCGCAAGGGCGTCACCAACATCGAGCACCAACGTCGCGGTGCCAAGCTTCGAATCCGCAGCCGCAGCTGCGACGACGGCCCATTCTTCGTCCGCGGCAGCAAGCGCTGCGACGACGGGATCGGGGATGTGTGTGGGACCCTGCTCGTTCACTCGGATCCTTCCTGTCCAGCCGCTTCAGCAGCCTGGTGCTCGGCACGCCACTGTTCGAAAACAGCCAGTGCTTCTCTCGGAACCAGATAGTCAACCGGCTCCTGCGCTGCAAGCCTCGCCCGCAACATCGAACTGGACAAGTTAACCAGCGGAGCGTTCACTCGCTCGAAGTTCCATCCCGGCGGAGGCTCAGCACCGACATCGCCCGGCCGATCGATCACCGCCAACTCGACGAGCTCGCGCAGCTCATCGTGGCGATGCCAGGTGTTCAGATCCGGCACAACATCGCTTCCAACCACCAAGACATACGTGGCATTGGGGTCGGCGGCCCCGAGCGTCTCGATCGTGTCGACCGTGTACGAACTTCCGCCCCGATCGATCTCGATCGACGACGCCGTGAAGTCATCACGGTGATCGGTCGCAGCCTTGACCATCGCCAGGCGCAGTTCCGACGGCGCGATCGAGCGGGTTCCGACCTTTTGCCACGGCCGATGAGCGACCACAAACAGCACCGAATCGAGTTCGAGGCCGTGTGTCGCCGCGCTCGCCACCGCGAGGTGCCCGATGTGGATCGGGTCGAATGTGCCCCCAAATACGCCGATTCGTGTCATCCAGGACACACTTTTGGGCGGGTTTTGACGATCATCGAGAGAAAAACTACAGAAAAACGCAAAAAGGGGCTGGATTCACCAGCACCGGCTGTACTACCGTACCGAATCGCTACTCGAAACCAACAGCTGCCGATAGAGCAGAACTAATCGTTTCCAGAGCCAAAGAATATCGGTGTCCGGGTCGGAACCCCCCAGGTCAAAAAATCACCCGTCCGGTCACCAAAGGAGATTGCAGAACAACCCGCACGCACTGCTGCACCGCCATCAAGCAATGCCGTGAGCCCCAGGCCACGGACAGTGAAATGGCAACGCTGTAACGCCCGCCGATACCGCCCCACTCGCCGAGACACTACGTCCCTCTCCGCGATGGAACATCAGCCGCCGAACAACGTTGACAGCTACCACAACCGGATCTGCACTCCACCCGCCCAGCCACCACCACACACGAACCCCCCGAAGGCATCAATATGAGTGACTCCGTCGGTCAATACCTCAACGAAATTGGCACAGTCGCCCTCCTCAACGCTGCTGAGGAACGCGAACTCTCCCAGATCATCGAAAAGGGCGTCGAAGCCCGCAAGCTCAAAGAGAATGGCGAGCGCAGCCGCAAGCTCGACCGTGACATCCGCAACGCCGCAATGGCCAAGGACCGCTTCATCCGGGCGAACCTTCGCCTGGTCGTGAGCGTCGCACGCCGCTACCCACTTCCCCCCGGCATGGAACTCCTGGACCTCATCCAGGAAGGAAACCTCGGCCTCGAGCACGCCGTCGACAAGTTCGACTGGCGCAAGGGCTTCAAGTTCTCCACCTACGCCACGTTCTGGATCCGCCAGGCCATCGGCCGTGCGCTTGACCAGAAGGCCAGCCTCGTTCGCCTCCCCGGCGATCGCTCCGCCAGCCTCCGCGCTGCACTGCGCCAGGTCAGCGGCGACGGCGACGAGCTCGACGAAGAGCACGCACGCCTCCACCGCCTCACCACGCCGACCAGCCTCGACCGCACCATCGGCGACGATGACAGCAACGAGCTCGTCGACCTTCTCCCCGACGCCAACCCTGGCCCAGAGTCGGTCGTCATGGACCGTGCCGAAGAGGCCATGGTCACCGGTCTGCTCGACGTTCTCGACGAGCGTGCTCGCTACGCAGTTGAGCAGCGCTTCGGCCTGCACGACGGCCGCAAGCGCAGCTACCGCGAGGTCGGCGAAGACCTCGGTGTGACGGCAGAAGCTGCCCGTCGCCTCGTCAAGCGTGCCGTCAACACGGTCCGCGAACACGCACCCGCAGCCTTCGACGCTGCGTAACAACGCCGCTCAGCCTCACCGCTGAGCAACCATCGAATCAGCTACTGGCCGGTGCCTTCGGGCACCGGCCAGTGCTCGTTTTCAGCCACCGCGACTCGCGACCCGCAAGTCCCAAGGACTGCCACAGCCGATCAGATCCGATCAGATCCGATCCGATCCGATCGCAGGCATGGCACGGGCCAGCGCCAGCGTGTATCACCGGCCAAAGAAAGGCGCCGAGGGAACCGCCGTCAACGGGAGTGCTCGCCGGGGAAGCAGCACCCACGCTTCTGGCCGCTCCCCCGGCAGATCCGCCACCTGCGAGTTGTCCTCCAGACGGGGGGCTACCTCAAACGTTACATACCCGGAACCAGAAGGTTGTTGGACCTATTCGTGTCGTCGTCCTCGCAACGTGTACTGAAAGGGGTGCTGGCACCACCATCCGGGGGCCTCCGCACGCCGTCAAGAAGACCGCCGGGAAGACCGCCGAACGAAATTCACAGTCAGTCCAGGTCGTTCATCGGGCACACTGGGGGACATGAGCACCACATCAAGCGTTGCCGCCTGGAGCCCGAGCTCCTGGCGAGGATTCACTGCCGCCCAGCAGCCGCAGTGGCCTGACCTCGCCGCCGTCGATGCCGTCCTCGACCAGATCAGCGCACAACCCCCGCTCGTCTTTGCCGGCGAAGCACGCGATCTGACGTCGTATCTGGGCGAAGTGGCCGAAGGCAAGGCGTTCTTGCTGCAGGCCGGCGACTGCGCCGAGTCGTTCGACAGCTTCTCTGCCGACGGCATCCGTGACCGCCTCAAGGTCATCCTGCAGATGGCCGTCGTGCTCACCTACTCAGCTGGCCTGCCGGTCGTCAAGGTCGGCCGCATCGCTGGCCAGTTCGCCAAGCCCCGCTCGAGCGACACCGAGACCGTCGACGGCGTCGAGCTGCCCTCGTTCCGCGGCCACATCGTCAACGACCCCGAGTTCGCTGGCGGCGCCCGCTCCCCTCAGCCTGAGCGTCTGCTCCAGGCCTACCAGCAGTCCGCGGCGACCTTGAACCTGGTCCGTGCCTTCACCAAGGGCGGCTTCGCCAACATGGCGCAGGTCCAGTCCTGGAACCAAGAGTTCCTGGCCGCCTCGCCCGAGGGCAAGCGCTACCAGCAGCTCGCCGACGGCATCGAAGGCGCCCTGCGTTTCATGGGCGCCTGCGGCATCGACACGACCCACGATCAGCGCCTCGACGGCGTCGACTTCTACACGAGCCACGAGGCACTGCTGCTCGGCTACGAAGAAGCCCTGACCCGCCAGGACAGCCTGACCGACGAGTGGTACGACTGCTCGGCCCACATGGTCTGGATCGGCGAACGCACCCGTCAGCTCGACGGTGCCCACGTCGAGTTCATGCGCGGCATCAAGAACCCGATCGGTTGCAAGGTCGGCCCGACCGCCACGGCGGACGACGTCAAGGGTCTGTGCGAAGCACTCAACCCTGACCAGATCCCTGGCCGTCTCACGCTGATCACCCGCATGGGCGCCGACAAGGTCCGCGAAGGCCTGCCGCCGCTGCTCGAAGCCGTCAAGGCATCGGGTCACCCCGTGGTCTGGCAGTGCGACCCGATGCACGGCAACACGTTCACGAGCGAGACCGGACGCAAGACCCGCCACTTCGACGACATCTGTCGCGAGGTTGAGGGCTTCTTTTCCGCACACGATGACGCGGGCACGTGGCCCGGCGGCATCCACGTCGAACTGACCGGCGAAGACGTCACCGAATGCCTCGGTGGCGGCGATGACCTCGGTCACCAGGATCTCGACAAGCGCTACGAGACGATCTGCGACCCACGCCTCAACGGCCGCCAGTCGCTCGACCTCGCCTTCCGCGTCGCCGAACTCCTGCAGCGCTAATCGGCTGTGCAGTTTTGGCTAACGCCAACACTGCACCAGCTGCGATCATCTCTGCCTATGCAACGCCGCTCTGACGCGTTCACCGTTGCGGTGGGCGTGCTCATGGTGGCGTACGGCACCAACGTGTCGACGCCGTTCCTGGCGACGTACCGGGACCGGCTCGACCTTGGCCCCAGCGCGACCCAGTTCATCTTCGTCGTCTACGTCGTTGGCATCTTGGCGATGCTGTTCGTCGCGGGTCAGCTGTCTGACCGGTTCGGCCGCCGGCGGGTGCTTGTCCCCTCGCTTGTGCTTTCGGCAGCAGGGTCGGGGCTGCTGATTCTGGGACAGAGCAACTACGGCTTCATCGTCGCCGGTCGCATCCTGCTCGGGGCGGCGAGCGGCGCGGCCCTCGGTGTTGGCGCAGCGTGGATCCAGGAACTGATGGGCCGAGGCAACGAGCTGCGAGCCGCCTTTGTCACGACGATCGTCACCTATGCCGGTTTCGGCATCGGCCCGCCGATCTCCACGATCTGGGACCGGTGGCTGCCCAACCCGCTCGTGTGGCCGTTCGTGATCCACATCGCGGCCAGTTTGGTGATCATCCCAGCGCTACTGCGGTGCCGTGAGACCGTCGACGTCACAGCAGCCGCTGCAGCGGCGCCTGGTCGCTGGCGGCCCCAAGTGCGCTTCGGAGTACCCGACGCCGCTCGTCGGCGATTCTGGTGGGTCCTCGCACCCTTTGCGGTCCTGGTATTCGCGTTCCCGTCGACCGGGTTCTCGCTGTTTCCGCTGCTCGTCGCCGAGTCCTACAGCGGAAGCGACGTGCTGCTGACCGGCGTGGCCGGAATCCTCACACCGTGGGCAGGACTTGTCGCCCGCCCCTATCTCACCCGAGTCACCGCCAACCAGGGGCTGCTTCACGGGGCGGTGCTCGGCACGCTCGGCTATCTGCTCGGCACGCTCGCGTGGTCCCAAGGATGGTGGCCGCTCGTGTGGGTCGCTGCGGCATGTCTGGGCGGCGCCTCGGGCGTGATCTCGACGTCCGGGCTGACCTTGGTCGGCGAGATGACCGACGACGCCAGCCGCGGCGCGCTTAGCTCGACCTTCTATCTGCTCGCCTATGCCGGCATGACCATGCCGCTGATCATCACCGGGCTCGGCGCCGCTATCGGCATCGGGGCCACGCTCGCGATCGTGTGTGCAGCTGCTGCGGCGGTCACGGTGAGTACGCCGTGGCGATACCGCATCGCTGGCTAGGACGTGGCTCGAATCGCCCGTTGCGTTGTCCTGACGACGATCTCGGCCGGAATGGTGATAGGCAGTCCCCGTGATTTCTCAGCGTTCACGGGCCGCGCTGGTATTCGTACTGCTCGCCCTTTTTGCCACCGCCTGCGGAGGCTCCGATGACTCGGCAGCTTCAGATGCAGACGCCGTAGCCACCCCCGCACCGCTCGACACCTCGACCGACGGAGCCACCGACGACGGGGCCGCCAGCTCTGACGAGGATGGCTCCGCTGCCGACGCCGGCACGGACTCGACCGAGGCCACCGACGATGCGATGGCCGACGAGCCCGCAGGCGACGCAGCCGATGCGGCACCGGAGCTGCCTGCACCGGGCGAGTACGACATCCGTGCCAACGCGACCGGTTTCGTCCGGGCGCTGTTCAACCTGGACCCGAGCCTCGACGCCGTCGACTGTCTCGTCGCCGAGGCCGAGGCCCAGCCCACGTTCGAGCGGGCCTTGGCAGAGAACGCACCGGTGTTCAGCAACTTCGGCGACGAAACGCTCTACGCCGTCACGACCAGCGTCAATGGCTGCGTCGATGCCGTCAGCCTCGGCGGCTGGGCCATGGAAGCCGTCGGTCCGACCGGCGATGTCCGTGAGACCGCACCGGACTGCTTCGCTGAGCGCTTCTCGAGCCCCGATGGCGACGACCTGTTCCACATCTTCATCGCCCTGTCGTTCCAGTACCGCTACGACCCACAGTTCGTGCCGGGCATCACCGACACGCTCGTCACGTGCACGCCGGTGACGTCACTCGCTCCCCTGTTCGCCAACCAGGCCGAGGCCGAGTCGAACTACGACACCGTCATCGACCGGGACTGCTTCGTCGAGTCGATCGACAACCGCGAAGCATCCGAGGAGTTCTGGTCCACCCTGATCGACGGTCAGGTCCCGCCGTTCACGGCGATGGCGCCCTACCTCGCAGAATGCGCGACGATTCCGAACGCCGAACTCGGCGACAGCGTGCCCGCCGACTTCGTTCCGTGGGCCGGCACCGGCGCACTTGCCAGCGTCGCTCCCGCGGCCCGCGCCAACGCCTATTCCGAGCCTCCGCCGATGTCAATCGATCCGGCCGGCAGCTACACGGCCGTGTTCGCCACCGGCGGCGGCGAGATCCGCATCAAGCTCTTCGCCGACACCGCTCCGGTGACCGTGAACAACTTCGTCAGCCTCGCCCGTGACGGCTTCTTCGACCAGACGGTGTTCCACCGTGTGCTCGACGAGTTCATGGCCCAAGGCGGCGATCCGACCGGCACCGGTACCGGCGGCCCCGGCTACCAGTTCCAGGACGAAACCGCTGGCGGCCCAGCCCTCGACAAGCCCGGCCTGCTTGCCATGGCGAACTCAGGCCCGAACACCAACGGCAGCCAGTTCTTCATCACCTTTGTGGCGACCGAATGGCTGACCGGCAACCACACCGTGTTCGGTGAAGTTGTCGCCGGTCAGGACATCGTCGACGCCATCGAGCGCCGCGACCCCTCGTTCCCCGAGAGTCGCGGCCAGGTCGTCGAATCCGTCACGATTATCGAGGAGTAACTCCTCGCCGGGCCGCCCCGGCGCTGGCTAGCTGGCGTCTTCAGCGCTGATGTGGGCGGCGAACTCGGCGATGAAAGTCTTCATCGCTGCGATCGTGTCCGCGTCGGTCATCTCGCCGTCTTCGATCTTGTCGAAGTACGAGCCGATGCCCAGCG
>CAZEMU010000019.1:8514-15901 GCA_964513315.1 uncultured Acidimicrobiaceae bacterium
GCGTCGGTCATCTCGCCGTCTTCGATCTTGTCGAAGTACGAGCCGATGCCCAGCGCCGGAAAGTTCTTCACGTTGAAGTAGGCCATCGACGCATCGAAGTGACCTCGGACGCTCTGGCCGGCAAGACCACCCGGTGTGGTCACGACCATGGTGAGCCCACGGCCCTCCCATGACTTCGGTGGGCGGGACAGCCAGTCGATCACGTTCTTGGTGACCGCCGGGTAGGAGCCGTTGTACTCGGGCGTGAAGATCAGGACACCGTCAGCGCCAGCAACCGCCGCGTGGAGCGCCTCGACCGAAGCGGGCACGCCGGCTTCTTCGACGTCGCCGTCGTACAACGGGATCTCACGAATATCGATCTCGGTGACGTTCACCCCCTCGGGAAGATTGGCCATCGCAGCCCGCATGGTGGCGGCGTTGACCGACCCCGATCGCAGGCTTCCGCAGAACGTCACAAGATTCACATCACTCACGACGCCAATTCAATCAGGAATTTCTTGTAGCGCGAGTATCGGGGCCACGCCTTTCCCTAGTGAATGATCAAGGCCATCGATCTCGATCCGACTCCCACGGACACGCCTGACTTCGCCGACTTCGTCAGCGCGGTTGAGCCACGGCTGCGTCGGGCGATGGTCGGCACCGTCGGCATCGACCATGCCGCCGATGCGGTCGCCGAAGCGCTGGCCTATGCCTGGGCGAACTGGGAACGCGTCAGCGCGATGGAGAATCCGGCCGGCTACCTCTACCGGGTCGCTCGGTCCTCGAGCCGCGTCCGCACACCGAAACGGGTGCGCTGGCTCATCCCCCGCCATACACACCTGCCCGAGATTGAACCGGCCTTGATCAACACCGTTGCCGCCCTCCCACCCCGCCAACGAGTCGCCGTCTGGCTGGTGCATGCCTGCGAGTGGTCACAGGTCGAGGTCGCTGCTGCGCTCGACATCTCTCCCTCAGCAGTCGCCACGCACGTGGCCCGAGGCTTGCAGTCCCTTCGCCGAACGCTCGGAGCCGAAGCATGAACTCCCCCGACGACAAGCTCCCCGATGGCGGGCTCCCTGATGACGGGCTGATTGCACAGCTCGGTCGTCTTGGCGCCGCAGCCGAGGCATCGGTCGAGCCAACTCACGCTGACGACGTTCACGTGACGGCACCGACCGCCCTGCCGGTCACCGCGAACGGTTCGTTCAAACGTCCGCGCCGGGCTGGCTTCGCCCTCGCCGTCGCGGCCGCACTGGTGCTGATTGCCGGCGCCGGCGCGGCGTTATTCGTCCGAGACACTGAGCCCGAAGCCGCCCTGACCACCCAGCCGGGCGTCCAGCAGCTGACCGGTCAAGAAGCCGTCGTGCCAGACAATGGGTGGGACGAACTACGCGAATGCGAATCGAGTGGCCAGTACGACATCGATACCGGCAACGGCTTCTATGGCGCGTATCAGTTCACGTCGAGCACCTGGGAGACCGTCGGCGGCGTCGGTAACCCGGCCAGCGCATCGCCGCTCGAACAGGACCTGCGGGCCGCAGCGCTGTACACCGAGCGCGGCAGCGAGCCCTGGCCGATCTGCAAGCGAGTCATCAGTGGCCCGATGCCGAACCCGCTTCTGGCCGAGTGGGAAGAGGCCTGGCACCAGCCGCATCGGCTCACCGTCGCGGTGAACGCCGACGCCACCGATGCCCAGCGGGCCACCCTCGAGTCGCGTATGGCCGCCATCGCTCAAGGTCCCGTCGAGTTCGTATCTCCGGAGGTTCTCGCTGCAGAGCTGACGGAGCTACTTCCTGCGGGTCCCGCCGTTGAGTCCGACGGGCTGACGTCGCTCCTCATCGCGCCGCTCGCATGGCGCAGCACCAATGAAGCCGAGATCCAAGGCCTGATCGAACTCCCCGGCAGCGAGTCCGTCTTCGTGCAGCCCGTGCGGCCGTCGACGCGCATCGAGATACCAGCGCTTGGCCTCGATCAGCTCAGCCCAGCTGCATGGCGACTCGATGACCTGCGGAGCCAGGTAGTGGCCCTCGCGCCGACGGGCTGGCAGAGCGTCCCCGACCCCGTGACCTTTGCTGAGTGGTCGAGCCGCGAACGAGAACGCGCCCTTGCTTCCTTCTCTCCGTTGCTGCCCGATGACGGGCCGCTTGTCCTTGCTTCGGCGGCTTGGGACCTCTCGCGGCTCTCCCCTGGCGATGAGATCCGGGTTACTGCTGACGTCGATCCGAACCGCGGTGTCCAGTCGGCGCTGCAGGTCGTGGTCGCAGGCTCGGCCCAGGACCGCGATGTCGACCAGCTCACCGGGCCCGGGCTACGCACGCTCGGCAGCGTCGTGCTTGTTGCGCCGCACCCGACGGAACCAGACCGGCGGATCGTGGTGCGGACCGAGTCCGAGACCATGAGCGAAGTCCGCGTCGCCGACTAGGCCGACACGCCCGGTCGGCCGATTACGACCCAAATCAACGAGCAGTCGCTTCTTCATCTGGCACCCTGGTCGGCATGCCGATCGAGGTCAACGGGTCGTTGACGATCCCCGATGCTGAACTGGAGTGGAAGTTCACGACCTCGCGCGGGCCGGGTGGCCAGCACGCCAACAAGGCGAGCACCCGAGTGCAGTTGGCGTGGGACATCTCGCAGTCCACGGCAATCGGCGACGGCTACCGGACCCGCCTCATGGACAAGCTCGGCCCCGTCGTGCGTGCCGATGTCGACGACCACCGCTCTCAGCAGCGCAACCGCGAGGCGGCAGCGGAGCGCCTGGGCGACAAGGTGCGTGGCGCCCTCGTGCGGCAAGCTCCTCGCCGAGCGACCAAGCCGACCAAGGGTTCGAAGCGGCGCCGTGTCGAGGCGAAGCGGCGTAAGTCGCAGACCAAAGCCATGCGCAAGAAGCCGACCCGCTGGGATTAGGTATGCCGTCCGCCTATCTCGGTGTGCTGGGCCCGACGGTTCGATCAACGCTGGGTCAAGCTGAGATCAATATCCCGTATCCCGGTAGGCCGCGGGGCCCGGGTCGGCCTCAAGAGCCCGTATGTAGTTGCCGATCCTGGGTACATGACCTCGGCTGAAGCACCTCCACACAACGCAGCCGTCATCGAGAAGCTGATCAAACAGCACGGTGATCGCCTGCAGACACAGGAATCGTTCATCTCCGCGCTTCGCGGCGGCGCCGTCGACCGGGTCCAGCCCGGGACTGTTTTCGGGATGCTCGGCTCGATCGGACGGCGGATGGAACGCTCACTTAGCGAGGGAGAGATCGAGAAACGCGCGACACAGGTCAACCTGTTCTTGCATCGACGCGGCCTTGAGCTGATCGAGTTTCCTCGCAGCAAGGTCGGCTACACCCTTGGGCTAACGGAACACCGAGTCGTTGTCTTCAACGTGACCGGACGTCACTTCTTGAGCGAGTCGCCGATTCTCGGCATGCGCCTCGAGCAGCTGCGCCATGCCGATGACATGAGCACGCTGTTCTTCTGCGAAGGCCGTCAGGCCGCGGCGGTTACGAGCTGGGAAGACCCAGCCCTGACTGCGCACTTTGTGGCGTCGTACAACGCTCAAGCCAGCGCCGGCACAACCCGCCGAGCGAGCTAGAGAACGGCTATCCGCAGAGCAGCCAGAGGCGAAGCCGAAGCTGCGATTGCGAAGGACTTAGAGAACGGCTTCGACGAAGGTCTCCAGCTGGCGCAGGTTGCGGACCTCGAAGAGCCCGTCGCAGTACTGGGCGTATTCGGTGACGATCGAGTCACCGGTGTCCCAGTAGCTCCCCGGTTCGGGGTTGAGCCAGAACACCTGACGGGCGTTGCGCTTCATCTCTTGGATGATCCAGCTCTGCGCCGCGTGGTAGTTGTTGCGAGCGTCGCCGAGGATCATCACCGTGGTCTTCGGGTTGATCGCTGACTTCATGTAGTTCTTCTCGAACACTTCGAACGCATGGCCGTAGTCGGAGTGTCCGTCGACCCAAACAACGTCGGCTTCGGTGTTCACACGGTGGACCGCTGCGGTGATGTCGTCGCTGCCGTCGAAGTAGTCGGTGACTTCGTCGAGGCCATCGATGAACACGAACGCACGAACCTTGGAGAACTGGTTCGACATCGCGTAGACGAGGTGCAGGGTGAAGCGTGCGAACGCAGCGACCGAGCCACTGATGTCGGCGATGATCACCATCTCGGGCTTGGACGGCCGCGGGTGCTTGAACCGAGGATCCGCGGGCACACCGCCGTAGCTCAGCGAGCGACGGATCGTGTTGCGGAAGTCGAGGCCACCCTTGTTCCGGTTGCGGCGCTTGCGAGCCAGCCGGATCGCAAGCTTGCGGGTGAGCGGAGCGATTGCCTTACGCAATGCTTCCATCTCGTCGCGGGTCGCATGCATGAAGTCGAGGTCTTCGGGCAGCGGCTTGCGCAGCGTCTTGGCCATCGCTTCGACACCACGATCGGCCACCAGGCGACGACGGATCTCGGCTTCGATCTCGGCCTTGAGCTTTTCGACCCGTGACTCGTACTCGTCTCGTGCCAGGCGATCGTCGAGGCCGCTACGGCCTTCGTTCTGCGCCTGGTCGGCCTCCATCATGCGCTCGAGCACACCGTCGAGGTCGAGGTTCCGCAAGGTGCGGTACAGGTAGTACGTACCGCCAACGGGGCGACCCGGTTCCATGCCAGCGAAGCGATCGACCGCCGTGCGAGCGACAGCGCGCTGCAGGATCTGGTCTTGGCGCATGAGTGCTTGGTACAGCATCTCGGCCAGCTCTTCGTTGGACATGCCATCGCCGCCACCGCCGCCTTGTTGGCTGCCCTGGTCGCCTTGTTGGCTGTCGTTGTCCTGCTGGTCGCCTTCGCCCTCGCCGAACGGGTCGGCGTCGGGGTCGGTGAGCGAGTACTCGGGACCACGGATGGCGAAGTACACGTCGAAGACGGTCTCGAACGCGGGCCAGTGCTGGTGGTTCTTCACCAGCGTCGCGCCGAGTGCGTACTTGAACGTCGTGCGATCGCCGATCGGGATGGCCCGAACGGCTTCCATCGCGTCGAGGTTCTCGGTCAGGCTGACCGGAAGACCGGCGTCGCGTAGTTCCTGGATGAAGCCGCCCAGAAGGTCAAGCAACGGGTCGGCCATCTCCGCAGTGCTGAAGAGTGGCTCAGGTGCGACGTCGGTCATGGATCAGCCCTCGACCGGTGCGAAGGTCTCTTCGCTCTGTGCGAATTCCTTGATCGCCTTTTCGATATCGCTGCGGTACTTGAGCAGGATGTTGGCGGTCTCGGTCGCGGTCTTGGCGTCGACGTGTTCGACGCCGAGCAGCACGAGGGTGCGAGCCCAGTCGATCGTCTCGGACACCGAAGGCGCCTTGCGCAGATCGAGGTCACGGACGCTGCGCACGATGCGTGCGATCTGGTCGGCGAGGTTCTCGCTGATGTCGGGCACCTTGGTGAGGACGATCTCGCGCTCACGTTCGAGCTCGGGGTAGTCGAGGTACATGTAGAGCGCACGGCGCTTGAGTGCCTCGGAGAGCTCACGAGTGTTGTTCGACGTCAAGAAGACCAGAGGAATCTGGGTCGACTCGATCGTGCCGAGCTCGGGAATCGACACCTGGTAGTCGGAGAGGATTTCGAGGAGCAGTGCCTCGGTCTCGATCTCGACACGGTCGACTTCGTCGATCAGCAGCACGACGGGCTCATCGGCGGTGATGGCTTCGAGCAGCGGACGGGTCAGCAGGAACTCGTCAGAGAAGATGTCATCTTCGATCTGGGTCCAGTCGGCGTCACGCTCGGACTGGATGCGGAGCAGCTGCTTCTTGTAGTTCCACTCGTAGAGCGCTTTGGACTCGTCGAGACCTTCGTAGCACTGGAGGCGGATCAGGCGGGCCCCGATCATCTCGGCCACGCTCTTTGCGAGCTGGGTCTTACCCGTACCTGCGGGACCTTCGACGAGAACTGGCTTCTCGAGACGGTCGGCGAGATACACGATGCTGGCGAGGCCGTCATCGGCGAGATAGTCGACATCTGCAAGTCCCTTATGGACAGCAGCGACGTCGGTGAACCTGTCGGTCATGGAGCTCCTCATGAAACAGCGGCGTCCCGTTTCGGGCGCCGCGCATGCCGTTTCGAGGCTACCGGAGGGCCGTCCTTCAATCCGAACCGTTTCGCCACAAGTCCGCGACATCTTTGGCTACTTGGGCGCCTGATCAGCGCAGCACTCGCCCGACTGACTCCCTTGGACCGCGCAGGACCGAGGCGGAGGCGGCGCCAGCGAGTAGATTCCGAGTCGGCTTCTGGGCCGAATGAACTCCGAGAAACAGAGGGAATCGTCATGGACGACGAGGACAAGGGCTTTTTCATCCTGGTGTTGGGCGTACTCGCCGCAATACTCATGGTTGTGTCGTGGTGGGCGATCCGCGATGACGATGATTCGCTCATCAACCCACCCCAGGTCGCGGCCGAAGAAGAACCGGTCGAGGCCGAGCCTGAGCCAGAACCGACGCCTGCACCGGACCCGACGCCTGAGCCGACTCCCGAGCCTGAGCCGGAGCCCGAAGAAGCTGCACCGGCTCCGGCCGCTGACACCGTCGTCGACATCCTGAGTGGCGACGCGAACCTGAGCGCGGTGACCGGTCTCGTCGCTGGTGCCGGTCTGACCGACGCACTCGCCGGAGAAGGCCCGTTCACGGTCCTCGCTCCGTCGAACGCCGCGGTCGAAGCGGTCGATGCCGCCGCTGCCGCTCGCCTACTTGGCGAGTCCAGCGCCGTTGACACGCTGACCTACCACGTGATTCCCGGCGCCTTTACTGCCGAAGAACTCAAGGGTCTGCTCCGTGGCGCCCGTTCCGCCGAGGTCGCAACACTCCAGGGCGATCCGATCACGCTGTCGCTCGAAGGCGACGATCTCATCATCAACGGCAACGCCGTCGTCTCGGCTGCTGATGCAATCGCCGGCAACGGTGTTGTGCACACGATCGAGAGCATCCTCGTTCCTCGCGAAGCCGCCCTGAACCTGATCGTTGGTCTCGAACCGATCCAGTTCGCCAGTGGCAGCGCGGTTATCTCCCCCGAGTCGACCGCAACGCTCGACCAGGTCGTCGAAGCCCTCCAGGCATCAGAGACTTCGGTCCTCGTCGAAGGCCACACCGACAGCCAGGGTGACCCCGGAGCGAACCAAGCACTCAGCCTCGAACGCGCTCGGGCCGTCGTGAACTACCTGGTTGCGAACGGCGTTGACGAAGCTCGCCTCTCGGCCGAAGGCCTCGGCCAAGAGCGTCCGGTTGCCGACAACGGCACCGAAGAGGGTCGTGCGCTGAACCGCCGTATCGAGTTCCGGGTCGGCGAGTAGCCACCAACCCAACACGAACGAAAACGAAGCGAGGCCCGGCCCCGGTGGCGGGGCCGCCGGGGGGGTGCGCGGGGGTGGGCCGGCGCCGGCCGGGGGGGGG
>CAZEMU010000019.1:15911-28620 GCA_964513315.1 uncultured Acidimicrobiaceae bacterium
GGGGGGGGTTTTTCCAAAAAAACCAAAAACAAATAAAACCTAGGGGGGCCGGGCATTTGGGGGGGGCCCTCGCTTCGTCTGCCGAGTCGTTCGCAGGCGCAGGCCGGGGAGCAGCGCCTGTTTGCGATCAGCCGATCATCTGGCGGCGACCGGCCGTCACGAAGGCTGCGCCGATTGCGATGAGGGCGACTGCACCGCCGGCCAGCACCCAGCTCTCAGCGCCGGTGAAGGCGAGTTCTGCCGGAGCGGCGCCGCCGCTGGCTGCGGCAGGCGCACCGTTGATGGTGGCCGTGCCCGAGATGCCGACGGGGCCGTCGCCGAGCGGCTGCGGCGTCGCTGGGGTGACGTCACCGGGGACCTGGCCGACGAGTGGCTTCAGGGCGAACGGAGCCGGGCTGTCATCTGGTTCTGGTTCGACGCTGATGACGATCGTTGCGCCGCTCAGGTTGGTCGGGAAGAAGAGACCGTTCGGCGCATTGATGATGAAGTCTTCACCGGGGAATGGCGGGTTGCCGTCGGGGCCGGAGAAGCTGCTGAAGTCGTCGGCGCCGGTGACGCTGGTGAAGCGGCCGGTCGAGATTGGCTGACCGTCGATGACGGCCCAGCCTTCGTAGTGCCAGCCCTCAGGCAGCGTCGGCAAGTCGAGCGATGGCACCGGGCCGTTGGCGCCGGTTGGGTCGAGGAACCAGACGCCACTGAGCTCGTCGTCGGTCGCAGACGTGGTCGGCGTCGCAATGATGTACGTGCCGCCCGCATCGGAGAAGTCGGTGCCGAGCGCAGCTGGGTGTCCGATCGACAAGCGTGCGGTGCCGTCGACGAAGTCGCCAGCGAGCACGTGGGTTGCGGCCGGAGCTGGGTCTGGATCGTTGGCTGGTTCGATCGTCAGCACGTAGGTGCTGGCTGCGTTGGCGTTTTCGACCGTGCGAGGCGAGATGATGTTGACGGCGCCATCAGCACCGATATTGAAGGTTCCGGTCGAGTACGGCTCGCCGTCGATGATGAGCCAGCCTTCGTAGACGGCCGAGTCGCCGAGTGGTTCGAGGCCGCTGAAGCTGACGGTGACGGGCTCTGATTGCGCCGTCGCAGTAAGCGGTGCGAGCAGCAGCGCGACGAGCGCTGCGGCCAGCAGAGTGAGTGTCTTTCGCATGGAAACGTTCCTTGCCCCTTGTTGGTGACGTGTTGGTTGAACGGAACGAGAACTCCGCCGCACGACGTCGCATTTCTCCAACGGCGCTTCTTTCGGAGCTGTTTAGGGATCGAAACTGGCGAGGCGGACAGGGAACACTCCCCTGTCCGATGGCCGAGCCCGGGCGAATGCGGCGCCTACTGTGTCGGCGATGCGTTCCCTGAGCAGCAGGCTCCCGAGATGAGCGGCGACCGCGCCGCGATTCTGGTCGCCGCCGGGATCCTGCTGAGCCGCATATCGGGCCTGATCCGCGAGATCGTCATGTCGGCCGTACTTGGCGCGTCGACCGTTGCCGCCGAGGCGTTCGCCTTTGCGCTCGGCGTTCCGAAGATTCTGCAGAACCTGTTGGGCGAGGGAGCGCTGTCCGCCTCGTTCATCCCGGTCTACTCCCAGGTTGTCGACGAGAACCCGGCGGCGGCGCGACGACTTGCCGGTGCTGTGTTCGCCATGTTGGCGGCCTTGGTCGGGATCTTGGTGCTCGTCCTCATGCTGGCGGCCGACCCGATCATCTCGGTGCTCGCTCGCGGCGCTGGCCCCGAACGCGCAGCACTCACGGCCGATCTGTTGCGGGTGATGGCGCCCGGCATCGGCTTCATCGTCTTCGCCGCATGGTGCCTGGGCATCCTCAACGCTCACCGAGAGTTCTTCCGCTCCTATGTGGCGCCAGTCCTTTGGAACGTCGCCATCGTCATCGCAATCGTCGTCTGGCGCACCCAGACCGACGCGCTCGAGGACCTCGCGCGGGCCGCAGCTTGGGGCGTGTTCATCGGCGGCATCGCACAGTTCGCGGTGCAGCTCCCCCGCGTCCTGGCGATCGCCGGACCCATCACCCCATCGCTGCGTCGTGACGACCCCGCGACCACCCAGGTCATGCGACGATTCGTGCCCGGCGTGGCCGGCCGAGGCGTCGTCACGATCAGCACGTTCGTCGACCTGGCGTTGTCGTCGTTCTTGGCCGTCGGTGCCCTGGCCGTACTCACCAAAGCCCAGACGCTCTACTTGATGCCCATCTCGGTCTTTGCCATCTCGATCGCGGCCGCCGATCTCCCCGAACTGTCCCGCGAGGCCGGAGACGATGCCGCCGCCCACGATCGGGTCCGTCGAGCTGTCGACCGGGTCACGTTCTTCCTCGTGTTCAGCACGCTGGCCTTTGTGCTCGGCGGCCGCAGCTTGGTCGGAGCGCTGTTCGAACGAGGCGCCTTCGATGGAAACGACACGGTCGCGGTTTGGGTCACGTTGGCGGTGTTCTCGTTCGGCCTGTTAGCGAGCGGGTTGTCCCGACTCCTCCAGAATGCTGCCTTTGCTCACGGCGATGTCGGCGGACCAGCACGCATCGCACTCGTCCGCCTCGTCCTCGCCGCCGTGGTTGGCATCTTGCTGATGTGGCCAGCAGACCGGTTTGCGGTCGCCAACGGCGTCATCGAACGCGTCGGCACCGTCGGGTTCGGACCGCTCGACGACTCGCTGCGAGACCAGCCGGGCACCCACCGACTGGGCGCCGTCGGGCTCGCTGCCGGAGGAGCTGTCGCTGCCTGGGCCGAGTTCGTGCTGTTGCGGCGCCGGGTTGGTTCACTCGCCCGCGGCCTCGGGATCGGCCGGGCGCTCCTGCGCTTGATTCCTGCCGTCGTCGTCGCGGGCGTGGCGCTCGTGGTGCTCGACGCGGTGCTCAACGGGCTGCATCCGCTGCTGGCAGCGCCGCTCGTCGTCGGGCCGCCCGGGCTGGCCTACGTGCTGCTGGCTGAGCGCCGCGGAAGTGCCACGGCGAGCGCACTACTTGGGCGAGTCCGCTCCCTTGTCGCAACGAACGCCACCGAGTAGCCGAGGTAGCGGCCTTTCCGCCCAGCCGATAGGAAGACGAGATGCTTCGTTCGACCTTGCTCGCCGCAGAAGCCAACGGCGAAGACTTCCTCGACCTCGATGTCCCTGCGTGGGCGTGGATCCTCCTGGGAGTCTCCATCGTCGTGCTGTTGTCGATCGACCTGTACCGCCACCGCGAGGCCCACGCCCCAACGTTCGGCGAAGCCGCCAAGGAATCCGCATTCTGGGTGCTCTGCGGCCTCGGTTTCTCGCTGTTCTTCGTGTTCCAGTTCGGCGGCCAAGCGGCTGGCGAATACCTCGGCGTCTATCTCACCGAGAAGTCCCTGAGCATCGACAACGTCTTCGTCTGGGCGCTGCTGTTCTCATCGATGAAGATCCCGCTCAAGTACCAGCACCGCGTGCTGTTCTGGGGCATCTTCGGCGCCCTGGTGTTGCGCGCCAGCTTCATTTTCGCTGGTGCTGCGCTCGTAACCCGATTCAGCTGGGTCCTCGTCTTCTTCGGCGTCTTCCTCATCTGGACCGGCGCCCGCATCATCCGCCACCGCGAGGACGAAGGCGAAGAAGCCTCGACCGCCGGCCTCAAGTGGCTGCGACGTTTCATCCCCGTCACCGACGAGTACGACGGTCAGAAGTTCTTCACCATGAAGGACGGCGTGCGCACCGCTACGCCACTGTTCGCCGCACTCGTCGTCGTCGAAACGACCGACGTGGTGTTCGCCGTCGACTCGGTGCCGGCATCGTTCGGTGTGGCCAACGATCCGTACACGATCCTCGCCGCCAACGCCTTTGCGATCATGGGCCTGCGAGCCATGTACTTCTTGCTCGCCGACGCCCGCGAGCGGTTCCACTACCTCTCGTACGCGCTCGGCGCGATCCTGCTGTTCGTCGGCGTGAAGCTGTCGATCACGCCGTGGTACCACATCGACATCTACGTATCGCTCGTGATCATCGTCGGCATCTTGGTCGCTGCGGTCGTGTTGAGCGTCTGGATGAACCGCAAGGTCGGCGTCTCTTCGAACGCCGACCGCCACTAGGCCTCGCCGCTACAGCGGTTCGGGCGCTCTCGGGAAGCCGTCGAGGGTGCGCAGGATCAGGCGCGTGTTCGTCTCTTCGGCACCGTGCTGTTCCTTGATCTCAACGAGGAGCGCGTCGAGCTCGGCGACATCGCGGGCCGCGACCCGAAGCTGCACGTCGAACCGCCCGGTCAGGTGCATGGCGTCGGTGACGCTCGGCATGGCGAGATAGTCCGTATCGACCTTGTCCTGAGGGACGCCAGGAGCGAGCCTCACGTCAATCAGCGCCTCGATCGGCCGTCCGACCTGCGCAGGGTCGATCACGGCGGTGAAGCGCCGCACAACGCCTGTGCGGGTGAGCTGTCGAAGCCGATCGCTCGTTGCGGAGAGACTCAACCCGATGCGTTTTGCCAGGTCGGTGGCAGTGATTCTTCCGTCATGCTGCAGCGCACCGAGGATGTCACGGTCGATTTGGTCCATTTCCATAGATTATCCGGCGCACTGCCGATCGTGGCCGGATGTTCCGGCGCACCTCCGGCATCAGGACGTGCATCATCCAGCGATGCACCACCTCTTGCTTGGCATCGCGATCGGCTTCGTCTCCATCGTGCCTCCGGGACCCGTCACCGTGACGCTGTTGCAGCTCGGCGCGCGCCACGGTCGGACCCCGGCGCTGCGTGGCGCACTCGGCATCGCGTTCGGCGATCTCACCGTCGTGTGGCTCGCGCTGGCCATCGTCGCTGCGGGAAGCACGCTTCCGCCCGCCGCGTTCCTCGCGACCCAGGTCCTGGCAGCCGCGCTGCTGATCGGACTCGGACTGGCCATGCTGGCTCGTCCAGGAAGTTGTGCTGCCGTCGTCGACCGCATCGAACGACCCGCACGGGCGTTCTTCTTGATCACGAGCCTGACCCCAACGGTCCTGGGCGCCTGGATCGCACTGCTCGCCGCCATGCCGTTCGCCGACGACGTCGGCACCCTTGTGCGCTTCGCTCTCGGCGCAGTGATCGCTTCGTTCCTGTGGCACCCCGTCTTAGCCCTCATGGCAAGCCGACTCAACGACCAGCGAACGCACACCCAGCAGCGACTCGCCCGCACAGGCGGATTCGCAATGGTCGCCATGGGCGTCTTTGCAGCAGCATCGGTTCTCTAGCGAGCGGCGACGCTGGTGCACAAGGGGCTTGCCCTCGGCCGGGCCTGACCACAGGGCACAGCGCTATCACTCTTCCAGGCGCACCTTGAGGTACTCGTTGCGTTCGATAATGAGCTTCGGCAAATACGCGCCAAGAACCAGGCGCTCGACAACTCGACCTACAACGCCGAATGGGGCAACGAACCTGATGTGATCGCTCATCGTGGTGCCGGTTGGCGTCCGCTCGAACGTGTGCTCGTGATAGAAGAGCTTGAACGGGCCGCGTTGTTGCTCATCGACGAAGCGGTGTGGCCGGTCGAGCTCGGTGATCTTGCTGGTCATCTTCCAGGTCAAGCCGAAGTGTCGGGCTCGCCAGGTGACGCTCTCGCCCAGACCGATCTTTCCGCTCGTCACCCCGCCGATCGCTTCTTCTCCCGACGCCTCCATGGACGCCAGGTGAGCGTCGATATCTAAGGAAGCGTCGAACACGTCCTCGATAGGCGCTGCGATGTGCGTTTCAAGATCGAAGATGACGGTCATGCCCGGCCTAGATAGATGGTCGTTTCGACAGCTGGTCGTGTGCTCGCAGCCCCGCCGCTCACCCGGGCTGCTGCCTCGAGCACCTTGACCCACATGTGCGTTTGCGTCAGCTTGGCGATTTTGAGGCGGTGGTACAGCGTATCGATCGCATGGTCTCCAGACCGGGCGAGGGATTCGATCGCAAAAACCGTATGGCGGTCGACCTGGTAGGCAGAGAATTCAATCCAGCCAGCCTCGAGGTGCCCGTCGCGGGTCTCGAGACGAACGCTTGTGGGTGCAACCCGCGTGACGCTCACCGGCCCGTCCCATGGGCCCGGGAGTCGCACGGTGAATGCATCGCCCACCAACATCCCCTCGTCGCCCGGCGGTGGATCGAAGAACGCAAACGAGGTTGGGCTGAGTCGGTTCGGGTCTCGCCGGAATACGTCGATGAGCTGAGCTGGCGACAGCTTCGCACGAGCGATGCGAATTCGATATCTGCGATGCGTGAGCGGGCCAACCGCGTCCCCAGGCCGCTGCAACCCGGGCAAAGCGCTCATCACAACCTCAGGACCAGCGCCAGGATCTTCTTGAAGATTCTCCCGCCAAAAGTTGCCTTTGAGCACTCGACGCGCAATCGAGACCACAGCAGCGAAGCCGGCGCTGCAGTTCGCTGTGAACTGGCGTATCGCCTGACGTAGCCGCACATCGCGAGCATACGCAGTCCCGAAGCCGTCCAATCTGTCCGTGCCGGTCCGCTCTGTCAGGGCCGGTCCTCGATCGTTACTTGGTCTGGTCGTCGACCTTGGACGTGCCGTTGTTTCGGACCGATGCGATGCCCTTTTCCATGGCAGCGTTCGACGAGTACATCTGGCTTTTGCCGATGACCTGTCCGTTGGTGGCCTTGAGGTTGAAGTATGGCTTACCGTTCTTGGCGACCTTGCGGTCGAAGCACTTGTCGTTGCCGCAGTTCTTGCCCACCGATGCAATGCCGTTCTCGGCCGACTTCTTGGTGTTGTATGACTCGCTGGTCAATACGACTTGGCCGTTTCCAGCGCAGAGGTTGAACCTGAACTTTCCGCCTTTTGCGTTCTTGAGGACGAACTTGCCGGCCATGGTTGCCTCCGTGGATGAGGGGATTGGGTCAGCCCGACCGTACCGCATCGGGAAGGAGAACGAAGTCGTCTCGATGGATGACCTCGACCGAGCGTTCTCCAACCGACACTCGGACGTCGTCGGCGCTGTGTCCAACGAGCCCCTTCGCAAAGGCTTCGCCGTCGGGGCCGACGATCTCGACGGCATCGCCTGCGAGGAAGTCGCCGGTCGCACCGGTCACGCCGACCGCGAGCAGCGAACCGCCACCGCGGAGCAAGGCTTGGCGGGCGCCGTCGTCGACGGCAACAGTGCCCGCACTGGCCAAGGCGAATGCGATCCAGAGCTTGCGGGCGTTCAGCCGTTCGCTGCGGGCTCGCACCAAGGTGCCGACTCCGCTCGCGGCATTGACGGCGTCAAGCAGCACCGAAGGGCGGTGCGCAGCGGCGATGATCGCGTCGACGCCGCTCCATGATGCGATCTTGGCCGCCGACAGCTTCGAGGCCATGCCGCCTTGGGACATCGAGGATGCGGCGCCGCCGGCGAGCGCCTCGATCTCGCGATCGACGGTGCGGATCTCCTCGATCAGCGAGGCCGAATTGTCGGTGCGGGGGTCAGCCGTGAGCAGCCCGGGCGTGTCGGTGAGCAGCACCAGCAGATCAGCGTGGATCAGGTGGGCGACGAGGGCGGCGATGCGGTCGTTGTCGCCGAAGCGGATGGCATCGTCTGCGACCGCGTCGTTCTCGTTGATGATCGGCAACACGCCGAAGGCAAGCTGCTGATCGATGCAGCTCCGGGCTCGCAGATACCGGGCACGGTCGAAGAAGTCGGGCGGTGCGAGCAGCACTTGGCCGCAGCTAAAGCCAAGGTCACAGCAGGCCTCGTCGTAGACCCGCATGAGTTCGATCTGGCCAACGGCGCTGAGCGCTTGGAGCGACTCGAAGTCACGAGGCCGTTCGGCGAGACCGAGCTTGTGGAGACCTGCGGCGATGGCCGCCGACGACACGAGGACAACCCGATGACCCAGCTCCCGGACCGCGGCGATGTCTGCGCACAGCTTGTCGATGGCGTCGCGGTCGAGCTCGGCGGAACCGTCTTTGGTGATCGACGAGGTCCCGACTTTGACGACGATCGTGCGGGCCGAGTTGGTGGCTCCAGTGAGCGAGCCAGCGCTCATCAGAACCCGCCTTCTTCCCATTCGAACTCGAGGTCGCCGATCACGACGATGTCGCCCGGCTTGACGCCAGCGCGTTCGAGACGCTTCTCGACGCCGAGACCACGCAGACGATCGTGCACGTAGGCAAGCGCGTCGGGGTCGGTCAGGTCGTTGAGCGCGACCGCCCGCTCAGCTTGGCGTCCGATGACGATGTACGAGCCATCGTCGCCACGGCCGATGCTGACCGATTCCGAGGCCGGGCGATGGATCGTTGGTGCCTTGACGACGAGCTCGCGGTCGGCACGGCCTTCGCGTGCGAGGTCAGCCATCTGACCGATCAGGACGTCCATGTTCTGGTTCGTGACGGACGAGATCTGCAGGTATTGCGGTTCGGGCTCGACCTGGGCCACGTCAGACTTGGCTTGGACGATCATGCGCGGGCGATCGAGGAGTTCGGGCTGGTACTCCATGAGTTCTTCGCGGAGCACATCGAGCTGCTCTCGGACACTGCGGCCGTCCATGGGCGCAAGGTCGACGAGCACCACGAGTGCACGGGCGCGTTCGACGTGGCGCAGGAACTGGTGTCCGAGGCCCTTACCTTCGCTGGCGCCATCGATGAGGCCAGGGATGTCGGCGACCACGAAGTCGAAGTCGTCGAGCTGGACGACGCCCAAGTTCGGTTCGAGGGTCGTGAACGGGTAGTTCGCGATCTTCGGCTTGGCCCTCGAGATGCGAGAGATCAGCGTGCTCTTGCCCGCGTTCGGGAAGCCGATCAGCGCGACGTCGGCGAGCAGTTTGAGCTCGAGGCGGATCCAGCGTTCGTGGCCCTCTTCGCCCTGTTCGGCGAACTTCGGGGCGCGACGGGCGTTGGACAAGAAGCGAGCATTGCCGCGGCCGCCATCGCCGCCAGCGGAAGCCAGCCAGCGGTCGCCGTGGTTCGAGAGATCGACGAGGATGCGGCCGTCATCTCGGTCCTTAACGATCGTTCCAACCGGCACCTTGGCCAAGAAATCGGAGCCGGAGCTGCCATGCTTCTTCTGACCCGATCCGTGCTTGCCATTCTCAGCTCGGCGGTGCGGATGGTCGCGGTAGTTCAGCAGCGATGCGACGTTGTGGTCTGCGACCAGCCAAACGTCGCCGCCCTTGCCACCATCGCCGCCATCAGGGCCGCCCATGGCAACCATGGCCTCGCGACGAAACGAGACACAGCCCGCTCCCCCATCGCCACCGCGGACGTTGATGGAGCATTCGTCGACGAACTGGCTCTGGCGCACCTCACAAGGCTACGGCCTCGCCCCGCCCCTCGTCTGTGACCGTCGCCCCAACTGGGGTCGCAGCCAAAACGTTGCACACCGGGAACGCCGGGGAGCGTCGTACCCCGCAAGTACGATCAACGGGTGACGTCGTCGCCTGACTACTCCAAACCGGATCCTCGCCACACCGGGGTTGCCAGTGCTGGGCTCATCGCCGCCCACACCGCCATTCCGTTCCACGAGCCAGGCCTGGTGCCGCCCGAGCGAGGCGCACGAGAAGACGCGCAGCACGAAACGATGGCCTCAGGCGCCACTCGCGCCGAGGGTGCTGGCGATCGGGCCATTGCCGAAGCGCCCGACCGTTTCCGCACCTGCTTCGAACGCGACCTCGATCGCATCAAGCACAGCAAACCCTTCCGCCGCCTGGCCGGCAAGTGTCAGGTGTTCATTGCGCCGGACAACGATCACCTCCGTAATCGGCTGACGCACGCGATCGAAGTCGCCCAGGTCGCCGTCAGCATCGCTCGCCCCCTGGGGCTCAATGTCGCACTGACCGAGGCAGCGGCACTCGGTCACGACTGTGGGCACGGCCCCGCTGGCCATGCGTCCGAAGACGCCCTCAGCCCGTTCGTGCCGGGTGGCTACCACCACGCCGTCTACGGAGCCGATGTCGTGCTCGAGCATCTCAATTTGTGCAACGAGACGGTCGACGCGATCCGCAACCACAGCTGGAACCGACCCGCGCCGATGACGCCGGAAGGTGAAGTCGTCGCCTGGGCCGACCGCATCGCATACGTGTGCCACGACTTCGAAGACGCCGTTTCGGCCGGCATTGTCGGACCCGGCGATCTGCCACAGTCCGTCACCGAGATTGTCGGCAAGGACCGCCGCACTCAGTTGGCCGGCTTCATCACCGGCATGATCGATGCGTCCGCCGCGGCTGGCGCGATCGGATGCGACGAGACCACCGCCGATGCTCTCGCTGCGTTTCGTGCGTTCAACTACGACCGCATCTACCTGCGCCCCGACGCTCGTGACCAGGCCACCAACGTCATCGACCTGCTCCAGCAGCTCACCGAGTGGCTGATCCATCACCCCGCCTCGATCGGCGACGGCATGGCGGCCGGCACATCGATCGACGACATCACCGCCGGCGCCGTGCGCTACGTCAGCGGCATGACCGATCGCTTCGCACTTGCGATGGCCGTCGAACACCTCGGCTGGGCCCAAGACAAGCTCCCCCGCGGCGTCTAAGTCCGCCGCTGCGCTCGCTCCACAGCATCGGAAAACGACGAAAGCCGCCTCTGCAGACCCGGAGGGTGCAGAGACGGCTTTGCGTCAGATCTTGTGGTTATGCATCCGTGAGGATATTCACAACCTTCTTGCCGTGGCGGCTACCGAACTTCACCTTGCCATCAGCAACCGCGAAGAGGGTGTCGTCCTTGCCCTTGCGGACGTTGACGCCGGGGTGGAACTTGGTTCCACGCTGGCGGACGATGATCGAGCCGGCGGTCACTGCAGTGCCGTCGAATACCTTGACGCCCAAGCGCTGAGCACGTGAATCGCGCCCGTTGCGTGTTGAGCCGCCACCTTTGGTCTTTGACATGAGCCGCTCCTAACCCTTCGAGATTCCGGTGATTTCGATGCGAGCGAGCGTCTGACGGTGACCCCACCGACGACGGTTGTTGCTTGCACTCTTGTACACGAATCCGTTGATCTTCGGACCCTTGACTTCTTCGAGCACCTTGGCCTTGACCGAGGCACCAGCGAGATCAGCAGGGGTCGACATGACGGCGGAGCCATCGACGAGCAGGACCGGGCGCAGCTCGACATCGCTGCCAACATCACCCACGCGCTCGACTTCGAGCACCTGACCTTCTTCGACCTTGTACTGCTTCCCGCCTGTGGCGACTACTGCGTACATAAGCGCACCATGCTAGCGGTGCTGATGTGCGAAGCGTCGCCCTACTTTGGCGCCTGGACAGACGACACACTCGGTCCCGGAATCGCCTGGCGATGTCCGAACAGCGAGTCGTCGAACAGCAAGCCGTTGCTATCGCAGGTGAAGCAACCGGTGCTGACCGATTCGAGCAGGCCCTCGCCGATGCGCTTACGGGTCATTTCGACCAGACCGAGTTCACTGATGTCGTAGACCTGGGTGCGGGTCTTGTCGAGCGCCAGTTCCTCGCGGAACACTCGCACGACCTCGGCCCGGTTCTTGCGGTTCTCCATGTCGACGAAGTCGATCACGATGATGCCGCCGATGTCGCGCAACCGCAGTTGGCGCGCCGTTTCACGGGCGGCCTCGAGGTTGTTCCGGAAGACCGTGTCTTCAAGGCTGGACTTACCGACGTTCTTGCCGGTGTTCACGTCGATCACCGTCAACGCTTCGGTGTGTTCGATGATGAGCGAACCGCCACCTGGCAGCCAGACCTTCTTGTCGAGGGCCTTCTGGAGCTGTTCGTAGACGTGGTAACGCTCGAACAGGTCGATGCCCTCGGTGGCAGTGTCGTAGTACTCGATGCGGTCGGCCAGCGCTGGCGTGACGGCGTTCATGTAGCCGGCGACTTCTTCGAAGAGGGAGTTGTCGTCGAGGACGACGCCCCGGAACTCCTTGTTGAACTCTTCGCGGATGAGGCGCACGGCCAGATCGGGCTCACGGTTGAGCAGACGAGGTCCGCCCTGGCGCTTGGAGTCCTCTTGGATGATGTTCCACTGGTTGAGCAGTCGAGCGACATCGAGCTCGAGCTCTTCAGAGGTGACGTTCTCGGCCGCGGTGCGGACGATGACGCCGTGCTCCTTGGGCTTGATGCCGTCAAGGATCTTGCGCAAGCGCGTGCGCTCCTTGTCCGGCAGGCGCTTGGAGATGCCGTAGGTGTCGCTGTTCGGCACGAGCACGACGAAGCGGCCCGGCAGCGAGATTTCTTGGGTGAGGCGAGCGCCCTTGTGGGCGATCGGGTTCTTGACAACCTGGCAGAGGATCATCTGCTTAGCCTTGAGCATCTGCTCGATGCGAGGCGCACCTCGGGTTCCGGAGAACTCCTTGGGGTCGTACTGCACGTCGCCGCGGTAAAGCACCGCGTTCTTTGGCGTGGCGATATCGATGAACGCGGCTTCCATACCAGGAAGCACGTTCTGCACTCGACCCATGTAGATGTTGCCGTGGATCTGCGTGATGTCGTCGGTCGGACGAGAGACGTAGTACTCGATCAGCGTGCGACCCTCGAGGATCGCAATGTGGCGCGTGTCGTTGTGCACGTGCACGGCCATGAGGTAGCGACCGATCGGACGGCCATCGCGTTCCTTGCCGCGGCGCTTGGCGAGGGTTGCCTCGTCGAGCTCGACGCCGGTTTGGGTTTCAGGGGCGCGACCGGAACGGTTGCGACCTCGGCCTCGACCGCCGCGGCGACGCTGACGACGGTTGCCGTTGCCTTCACCGTCGTTGCGGTTCTGGCCACCCTGGCCTCCCCCGCCTTGGTTTTGGTTCCCGCGGTTCTGGCCACCTTGGTTGCCGCCGCCCTGGTTGCCCCCGCCCTGATTGCC
>CAZEMU010000019.1:28720-40125 GCA_964513315.1 uncultured Acidimicrobiaceae bacterium
TTGCCCCCGCCCTGATTGCCATTGTTCTGCTTGTTCTGGTTCTGGCCGCCTTGGCCACGACCGCGGTTGCGGCCACCTTGATTGCGGCCGCGGCGGTTCTGTTCGCCGCCTTGCTGGCCGCCCTGGTCGCCCTGGTCGCCGCCGCCTTGGTTCTGATTGCCCTGGGCGGGAGCGGGGCGGGAGTCGCCGATCTTCGGCTTCTGGTCGCTCTGGTTCTGGCCGCCGCCACGACGGCGGTTGCGGTTGCGGTTGCGGTTCTGATTTCCGTTGTTGTTGCTGCGGTTGTTGTCGTTGCTCTGGTTTCGAGCGTTACCGCCCGATCCGCGGTCGTTGTTGCCGCGGTTCTGTGCTGACTCGGTGGAGTCGGCCATGGTGGTGGTCCCTTCTCATGACGCACAACTCAGGTCGTGCGACGCCTCGGCAGCACCGACCGCGAGCGGATCGCGGCGGGCGCCGACTGGCGCAATGAATTGATGGATCCGTCGGCCGAGCACAAAGTGGCTCGGCACCGAAGTCCGTGAAGGCTCTTCGGTGCTACCCGACGGGTTGATCTCGAGGAGCTCAAGCGGACGCAACGCACGGGGCTTTGCGGCGAGGTGCGCAAACACCTCGGCGGTCGCAGCTGGAACATCTTCCGGCTGGCCGGGCTTGATCTCGATCTCGAGGATGGCTGGTCGCACGTCATCGGTGCGGCTCTTGCCCTTGCGTTCGCGGGTGACAAGCAGTTCGTCGGCGGCCAGCACGTTCGCTGCCCACGTCTGAAGCTCGTCGGGATCGCTGTTGACGAACAGCGACCAGGTGGTCGACTCGACGCATTCCTGCAGCGACTCGACCTTGCCAGAGAGCGCGATCGCGCCCGTGACATCGATGCCTTCGGGCATCACGTTGGTGAGCATCTCGGGGAGCGGGTCGACTTCGACCGTGTCCTCGAGCGTGATGTCGACGTACTCGGCGGCCGACTCGAACACGGTCGGAAGCGCGAGGCCGAACGACAGCTTGGCGCGAGGCGAAAAGCCCTCGCTGTACGCGATGGGGAGCTGCACCTTGCGAATGGCTCGCTCCCAGACGCGGGCCATGTCTCGGTGGCTCGTAAAGCGCACCTTGCCCAGCTTCGAGTACCGCAAGCGAACCTGCGGCTTACGAACCGGACTCACGGGGTAGTCCGCCTTGCTTCGCTGCGGCTGCGCGCACATACCAAGACTGCGGTCCCCACCGGGGAGAGCGCCGCCATCACGTGGCGCCGACGGGTCGAGCGAGTAGTTGGACACTCACCTCGTGTCCTTTGGCCAGATCCTGGCCAGTGCCTTGGCTGCCACCCGCAGGAGGCGTTGCCGAAGCGACTACATGCTCGATTCCATAGCCAGTGCAGGCCCCGCAGTCGTAGCAGGGCGTCCACCGACAATCCTCAAGGCCGACTTCGTTCAGCGCATCGCGCCAGTCTTGCCAGAGGAAATCCTTGTGTAGACCGGCGTTGAGGTGATCCCACGGGAAGACTTCGTCTTCTTCGCGGTGCCGGTAGGTGTACCACTCGACGGAAAGGCCATGGTCCGCCATGGCTCGGTTCCATCGGTCGACGTCGAAGTGCTCGCTCCACTCTTGGAACGTGCCGCCTTCGCGCCACACCTGTTCAATCACAGCGCCGAGGCGGCGATCGCCGCGACTCGACATGCCTTCGACGAAGGTCGCTGCTGGGTCGTGCCATTTCATCTGCACGCCCTTGGTCTTCTTGACCTCGTCGCGCAGCAGGTAAATCTTGCGGTTCAGTTCTTCGATCGTGTTCTGGCCGAACCACTGGAACGGCGTGAACGGCTTGGGCACAAAGCCGCCCACAGACACGGTGACCGATGCACCGTTGTTGTACTTCTTGCCGATCGCCACGCAGTTCTTGGCGAGTTCGGCGATGCCGAGCGTGTCTTCGTCGGTCTCGGTTGGCAGACCGGTGAGGAAGTACAGCTTGACTCGACGCCAACCTTGGGAGAAGGCGCCTTCGACCGAGGCATAGAGATCTTCTTCGGTGATCAGCTTGTTGATCACCTGACGCATGCGCCACGTGCCCGCTTCGGGGGCGAACGTGAGACCGCTACGGCGTCCGCGCTGGAGCTCGGCAGCGATGCCGACGGTGAACGCATCGACGCGCAGGCTTGGCAGCGAAACGCTGACGTCGCCGCAACCCATCGAGTCGTCTTCGATGGTCGCCTTGACGACCTCGGTGATGCCGCTGAAGTCGGCCGTCGACAGTGAGGTCAACGCGACCTCGTCGTAGCCGGTGCGGCGCAGACCCTCTTGGATCATGGTGCGCACCTGCTCGGCAGGACGCTCACGCACGGGGCGAGTGATCATGCCGGCTTGGCAGAAGCGACAGCCGCGGGTGCACCCGCGGAAGACCTCGACGCTGAGACGGTCGTGGACGACCTCGGTCAGCGGAACGAGCTGCTGCTTCGGGTACGGCCACTCGGCCAGGTCAGCGACCGTGCGCTTCTCGACGATCTCGGGAACCTCGGGGAACCGGGGTTCGATCGACAGCAGCTTCTTGCCGTCGAACGTGGCGTCGTAGAGCGACGGCACGTAGACGCCCTCGATCTGGGACAGCTGGCGGAGGACTTCTTCGCGGTCGGTGCTGCCCGAGTGCTTCCAGGCGTGCACGACCTCGTTGACGTCGCCAACGATCTCTTCGCCGTCGCCGATGCCGACCCAGTCAAGGAAGTCGGCGAGTGGCTCAGGGTTGAACGTGGCGTGACCGCCCGCGCCGACGAGTGGGTGCTCATGGGTGCGGTCTGCGACCCGGACGGGCACCTGCGCCAGATCCAGGCAGTTCAGCAGGTTCGTGTAGACCAGCTCGCTGGAAAGGTTGAAGGCGATGATGTCGAACTCGCCCGCGGCCCGATGGGTCTCGACCGAGAACAGCGGCAGATTCGCGGCCCGCATTTCGGCTTCGAGGTCCGTCCATGGCGCATAGGTGCGTTCGGACACTGCATCAGGGCGTTCGTTCAGAATCTCGTTGAGAATCTGGAGCCCCTGGTTCGGCAGGCCGATCTCGTACGTGTCCGGGTAGGCCAGAAGCCAGGACACAGCGCCCTCGGTGTATTCGGGGGCGGCGGAGCCTTCTTCACAGCCGATGTAGCGAGCGGGTTTCTCGACCCGCGACAACATCGGTTCAAGCTGCGACCAGAGCGAACTCATATGGTCGGTCAGGGTACCTGTCAGGGCTCCCGTTTCCGGGCCAATGCCCCGCCGCCCCTCTGGCGCCTAGCGGTTGGTGCCGACTTCGGCGTCGATACCAGCTCCGAAGCGTCGCATGTGCACGTTGACGGCCAGACCGATCCCTAAGAAGCTCGTCAGCGCAGACGAACCTCCGTAGGACACGAACGGCAGCGGAATACCCGTCACCGGCATGATGCCCATGGTCATACCGACCGACTGGAACATCTGGAAGGCGAACATCGCGAACACGCCCGTGATCAGGTAGCTGCCGAAGGCATCGCCGGCCAGGCGGGCCATGCGGTACAAGCGCCACAGCAGCGCGGCGAAACAACCGAGCAAGACCGTGCCACCAGCGAACCCGAACTCTTCGCCGACCACGGTGAAGATGAAGTCGGTCTGTTGCTCGGGCACGAGCCCCGACTTGGTTTGGGTGCCTTGGCCGAACCCCGTGCCGGTCACGCCACCGTTGCCGATCGCGATCTCCGCCTGGTTCGTGTTGTAGCGAAACTCGCTTTCGAGATCGAGAAAGCTCTCGAGACGTCGCCGTTGGAACCCGTCGACGAAACGCGAGTTGAAAGCGAGGGCAATGGCCACGATCGAGCCGCCGACGAGCACGATCAAGTGATGCGCCTGGGCATTGCCGACGAGGAGCATTGCGGCGATGATCGCCGTGTAGACCATGGCGGTTCCAAAGTCGGGCTGTAGCGCCACCAGCATCAACGGCAGCGCGGCGACTGCGGTGATAACGACGAGTTCGTTGAACCCGAGGGCGCCTTCGTCCCGGCGGCTGAGGAGCGCTGCGACCATCACGATCAGCGCCAGCTTGCCGAACTCGGACGGTTGGAGCAGGAAGCCGCTCGGCAGCCGGAACCACGACCGCACGCCCAGGCCGCCCTCGGCGCCGAAGAATCGCAGCAGCACGAGCAAGGCGATGTTCCCGGCGTACAGGAGCGGAGCGAACCGCAACAGCAGGCGGTAGTCGAAGATCAGTGAGACGGCGACGAGCACCAGCCCCACGACCAAGAACATGCCTTGGCGCTCGATGAAGAACGTGACGTAGTTGTCTGGGTCTCGGCCGCGAGTCGCCGAGTAGATCGCGATCAGCCCGATGATGCCGAGGCCCATTGCGGCGAGCACTGGCGTGACGTCGATGTGCCACCACGGCGATGCTGGGTCACTGCGCGGATTGAGCGACCGGTTGTCTTCGAATGCCGTCGTCACGTCAGCCACCCCCGCCATCTGCAGAGGCAGCACTTTCGGTGTCGTCCGCATCGTCAGCGTCGGCGGGAGGCAGTCCCTCGTCCCCACCGGGTACGAGCACCTGGAACCCAGGATCGTCATCGCTTGCGGCCTCAGCCCGCTGGGCCTCGAGCTCGGCTTCGCGCTCGGACTGCAGGCGTTCTTCTTCGGCGATGGCTTCGGATTCGCTGATCAGGTCGTCGGCTTCGGCCTCGGTCGGGACCGTCTGGATGTCGTCGTTCGCGATGCGCTCAAAGACGGCCGCAACGACCGGGGCGGCTGCCTCGCCGCCGAGGCCGGCTTGTTCGATGTAGGTGACTGCCGCGTATTGCGGGTTGGGCCACGGGCCGAATGCGGCAAATGCAGCATTGTCCTGCTTGGGCGGATTTTCGACCGTGCCCGTCTTGCCCAGCACCAAGAAGCGGCTCATCGGGAAGTTCTCGAACGCTTCGGTTGCCGTGCCGTCTTCGCTCGTGGTCACGCCGATGAGGCCGGAGATGAGCGGCTCGTAGAACTCTTCGGGCATGTACAGCTCATTGATCAGTCGAGGCTGGTAGTCGATGACGATCTCTTCGGTGGCCGGATCGATCGCGGCCTCGGCCAACATCGGCGAGTAGACGAACCCGCCGTTCGCGATCGCGGCGTAGCTGTTCGCAATCTGGAGTGGCGTTGCGATCATCAAGCCCTGACCAACGGCGAGGTTGGCGGCGGCACCGGCCGTTTCCGGGGACGGAATACCACCGGTGATTGCGCCGGCAATGGCGTCGGGACGGGTTGCGTAACCGAAATCCTGGGCCACGTCGATCAGCTGATCGGTGCTGAAGCCCTGACGCACGTTGAACTGGAAACCGAGCTGACCGAAGTAGATGTTGCTCGACTGCTCGATGGCATCTCGGATGTCGATGTCGCCGAGCGCCTTCTGGCCGGCGTTCTCGATCGTGCAACCGGGACCGAAGCAGTCGTCGCCGCCGACACGCCAGATGCCCTCGTCGACGAAAAACTGGTTCCGCTTCAGGAACCCGCGGTCGCCGAGCAGGCCCGTGTCGAGCGCGGCGTACGCGGTGATCAGCTTGAACGTCGAACCAGGCGCGTAGTTGCCCGCGCTCGCTCGATCGAGCAGGGGCGCGTTTTGGTCGTCGCGCAAAACGTTGAACTCGGCTTCGGGCCGCACCTCTTGGATGAAGAATCGTTGGTCGTAGGTCGGGTACGACGCCATCGCCAGCACACGCGCGCCGTCGGGGTCGAGCAGCACCATGGCGCCGCCGGGCGCGACGAACTCGGTGGGATTCTCTTGGTCGCTCTCGTCGAGGCGCTCGCGGGCGTCGCGCACTCCCTTGGCGAGCTCGTCTTCGACGAGGGCTTGCAGGTTGATGTCGATCGTGAGCTGTACGTCGTTGCCCGGAATCGGTCGCGTCTGACTGATCGGAGGCCCGATCCGGTTGCCGGCGGCATCGATTTCGATGACTTCGACACCAGGCGTGCCGCGCAGGATGTCCTCGAGGCTGGCCTCGACGCCGGCCTCGCCGATCTCGTCGGTGCGGCGATACAGCTTGGGGCTGTCGGCCAACGACTGGAAGCGCTCTTCGCTGATCGGTCCGACGTAGCCGAGCAGGTGCGCGGCGCGGGCGCCGTACGGGTAGAAGCGAACCGTCGTCTTGCGAATCTCGACGCCGGGGAACTCGTGCGCCCGCTCCCCGATCAGGATCGAGAACCGTTCGGGCACGTCGGTTGCGATCGGCACTAGGTCGAACGGGCCGAACTTCTGGTCGTTCAACGCCGCTTCGATGTCGGCGGCCTTGATGAGCCGACCTGCAGCGCTGATCTCGGTGGCGAGCTTGATGGCGAACTCTCGCTGCCCGGCTGCGCTTGGGATCTCTTCTCGATAGGTGAACTTGTCGACGACGACTTCGTTGACGAGCCGGTTGTCGATGAGCACGTTGTTATTGCGATCGAGCACCCGACCCCGAGGCGCATCGATGAAGACCTTGCGGGTCAGGTTCTGTGCAGCCTGGAGCTGGGCGAGGTCGCGCTGCTCTTCGACGACCTGCAGGTACCACATGCGGGCAAACAGCGAGGTGAAGAGGCCGACGACGAGGACACCGAGCATCGCGAGCCGTAGCGGAGATTGCTCGGTCACAGCCCGAAGTTCCTTCCGGCGCCGAGTCGGCCACGGCCGGCCAACGGATCGACGGCCCACATCCAGTGGGCGAGCCACATCAGTGCGAAGGCGGCGATGGCGTTGATGAACGACGAGATCACGATGATGCGCCCGATCGGCGCCTCGCGAAGCGATGCTTCACCAAGGGCGAGCCCCAAGATGACGAACGCCAACAGGCCCGCGGCCGTGCCCGCGCCGATGGCGACCGCAGACAGCAGCGGGGACTCTTCGAGACGGTCCATGAACACATGGCCGGCGATCCAGCCGCCCACGCCGAAGATCAAGGCGCTCAGTCCGATCGGCGTGAACAGGAACAGGTCGACGACGAAGCCGAAGACGAACCCGAAGATGGCGCCGCGCTCGACGCCACCGGTCAGTCCTGCGGCAAGCGCGAGGCCGATCGGAAGCTCAGCAGCGACGCCGGCGAAGCGCAGATCGGGCGCAATACCGAGATGCACGACCAGCACCAGCACCGCAACGCTGACGACGCGAAGCGCCCAACCACCATTCACGGTGTCGATTCTCCATCAACCGTCCACAGAATCACCGTCACGAAGCGGAGATTCCCCAGATCGGCGACGGGTTTGACCCGAGCCTTGAGCTCAAGTGACGCCGAGTCGAAGCTCACGTCGCTGATGATGCCGACGGCCAGATCGGGCGGATACGAGCTGCCTTGAATACCGCTCGTCACGACCGGCGCACCGACTTCGATGTCAGTGTTCTCGCTGGCGCCCTCGGCGACGGTGACCTCGAGGTCGCGGCCGAGGCCCTGGCCTTCGGCCAGCGCAATATCGCCGGTACCGATCACGCGAATGCCGAGCAAGAATCCGTCTTGATGCAAGAGCCGAACTTCGGCGAAGTCGTCTTGGACTGAAGCGACGCGTCCGACCAGACCGGCGCTCGTCACCACGGGCATGCCCTCGCGGAGCCCATCATTGGTGCCCCGATCGATCTCGACCGAGTAGCTCTGGAAGTTGCCGGGCCGTTCGATGACTTGGCCGATCACCGTTTCGGCGCCGCCGACGTAATCGATATCGATCTCGTCGAGCAGGTCGCGCAGTGCTTCTTCGGCCGCGCTCGATTGGATGGACATGGCCCGCAGCTCGGCGATCTCTTCTCGCAAGCGCTGGTTGTCGGCTTCCATGTCGTCGAAGTCGGTGAACGACTTCCACGCGTTGGTGAACGGCGACGTCACCGAGTCTGCGCCACCGGCCAACGGGTCAACGAGGCTGCGGACGCCCGACTGCACGGCGCTCAGCGGGGCAAAGCCCTGGTAGTCGAGCGAGAGCAGGGTGATCGACGTGAGCAGCAGCAGGATCAAGGTCGATCGACGACGGCGTCGAGGGTCAAGTACGGCCATTGGTCAGTGGGCAGGGGTCAGTCGCGTCGCAAGCAGCTAAGGAGACGAGCGTGGAAGGCTCAGTCGTGGGCCGATGAGAACAGGACGTCCTTGAGCACGTCGAAGTCTTCGAGCGTTTGCCCGGATCCGAGTGCAACGGCATAGAGCGGATCGGGCGCCACCATGACCGGCATGCCGGTCTCGTTGTGGAGTCGCTGTGGCAGGCCAGCCAGAAGTGCACCGCCACCGGCGAGCATGATGCCGCGCTCCATGATGTCGGCGGCCAACTCGGGCGGCGTGTTGTCGAGCGTGACCTTGACCGCATCGACGATCGCCGAGACGGGTTCTTCGATCGCTTCGCGAACTTCGATGGTCGAGGTGACCACGGTCTTGGGGAGGCCGGTCACGAGATCGCGGCCTCGGACTTCGGCGTACATCTCTTCGCGCAGCGGCCAGGCCGACGCGAGCGCCAGCTTGACGTCTTCGCTGGTGCGCTCGCCAAGGACCAAGCTGTGTTCCTTCTTGGCGTACTGGGTGATGGCGTTGTCGAGCTCATCGCCGCCGACACGGACGGAGCGGCTCACGACCACGCCGCCGAGCGAGATCACGGCGACCTCGGTGGTGCCACCGCCAATGTCGACGATCATGTTGCCAGCCGGCTCTTGGACGGGAAGACCCGCGCCGATCGCGGCGGCCATCGGCTCTTCGATGATGAAGGCGGGGCGGCGTGCGCCGGCGAACTCGGCGGCCTCTTGCACCGCGCGCTTTTCGACGCCGGTGATGCCTGACGGCACGCAGATGACCATGCGAGGTTTGGCGAAGCGGCTCGGGTGCACCTTTTGGATGAAGTGGCGCAGCATGCGCTCGCACACGTCGAAGTCGGCGATGACGCCGTCTTTGAGCGGGCGGATCGCCTGGATGTGGTTCGGCGTGCGGCCGATCATGCGCTTGGCTTCTTGGCCAACAGCAAGCGCTTTGCCGTCGTGAATGTTGACCGCAACAACTGAAGGCTCGTCGAGAACGATGCCTTCACCCCGTACATAAACGAGCGTGTTCGCCGTGCCGAGGTCTACGGCCATATCCCGGCTCACAAGGCCGGCGACGCTGTGCATGAAGCTGGTCATAAGCGATCAGCACCTCGGTGGACGGTCGGATCCCACTCCGCTTGCACCAGTCTGCGCGTATGCGCAGACTCGAAACGGGGCATACCCTCATGATAACCACCGGTTGTAAAGAAACTGCAAAGAACGGCAGCCCCACAAGGCTCAATTCGCTCACGTGTCCCGCGAGCAACACGCCTCGCCGGTCCTAGAACGAACTCACCGATCTGGTACCCGGTTTCCAGGTATCAGATCGGTGAGAACAGAAGTCGTGCCCAAGCGATGCTCAGGCGCGGTTGCGAGCGTGCGAGCCCTACAGCTCGGGGAAGAACAGGGCGATCTCGCGGGCGGCACTTTCGGCGCTGTCGGAGCCGTGCACGAGGTTCTCAGTGAAGAGCGTGCCGAGGTCACCACGGATGGTGCCGGGCTCGGCTTCGGCGGGATTGGTGCCGCCCATCATCTTGCGGACCATCGACCATGTGTCCTCGGTGCCTTCGAGCACGAAGGCGACTGCAGGCGAACGACCGATGAACTCGACGAGGCCGTCGTAGAACGGCTTGCCAACGTGTTCGGCGTAGTGCTGGCCAGCCAGCTCAGCGTCGATCGTCAGCATGCGCATGGCCACGATGTTGAGGCCCTTGCGCTCGAAACGAGCGAGGATTTCTCCGACGAGATTCCGTTCAACGGCGTCGGGCTTACAAAGTACGAGCGTGCGATTCACCCGGCGGAGTCTACGAAGCCGGGTCGCCGGTCACTCCTCGATGAGGACTCGATTTCGCACGCCACCAGCGACGTAGAGCGATCCAGCGGCCAAGATCGCGTCGCCCTCGGTCGACAGTGACAGCGCCAACTCGATCGCTTCGGCAGGCGAGCCGGCAACCTCAGGCTCGAGGCCCATGGAGCGAGCAGCTTCGGCAAGCTCCGACGCGGGCATGGCCCGCGGCCAGTCAACTGCGCACACGATGACGATCTCGGCGGATCGAGCGTTGAGCGCTTCGAGCATCTCGACCGGGTCCTTCTCCCCCATCATGCCGACGATCAACAGGTGGCGTCCGTAGACATGGAACGCCTCGCTGAACGTCCGAGCGGCGGTCCGAGCACCTTCGACGTTGTGTCCACCATCGATGACGATGAGTGGATCGGCGGACAGCACTTCGAGCCGCCCTCGCATGAGTGCTTGACCGAAGGCACTGTCGAGATGGTCTCGATCGAGCTCGCCTTCGAGAAAGGCCTCGGCGGTCGCGATGGCGACCGCAGCGTTGACGCCCTGGTGTTCACCGTGGAGCGACACCAGCACGGCTTCGTAGCGAGCACGCGGCGTCTGCACGTCGATGATCCGGCCGCCAACACCGAGGTCGTTGCCGAGCAGCTCGAACTGGGAGCCGAAACGCACGACGCTGCCGGGCCCTTCGTCGAGGAAGAAGTGGTGCAGGTCGTCGTCGAGGTCGCCGATGACCAGCGTGCTTCCGGGCGTGACGACGCCCGCCTTTTCGGAGGCGATTGATTCGCGCCAGTTCGGCCCGCCGTCGGTGTGGTCGTAGCCGACGTTGGTCACGACGGAGACGGTCGAGTCGATCACGTTCGTGGCGTCGTAGCGGCCGAGCATGCCGACCTCGATCACCATGACATCGACGGCGGCGTCGCTGAACGCTCGGAAGGCCGCAGCGGTCATCAGCTCGAACCAGGTCGGCGGCTGCTCCATCTGCTCGGCGGCAAGTCGCACGACCTCGATCGCATCGGCGAACTCGTCGTCGCCGATTGGCTCGGCGTCGATCTGCACCCGCTCGTTGATCGAGCTGACGTGCGGGCTCCCGTAGGTACCGACCCGCAAGCCGTGTTCACGGAGAATCAGGCTCACGAGATGTGCGGTCGAGCCTTTGCCGTTGGTGCCGGTGAGATGGATCGACGGCGCGTCGTTTTGGGGATCGCCAAGCAACGCCAACAGGTCGCGCATCGACTGCACGCTCAAACCGTCGGTCTTCCCAGCGGTCGGAAGCCCACTCTTTTCGAGACTGATCTGGCTGTCCAGCCACCGCAGCTGACGTTCGAGACTCACCGGGGCAATCTACGGTCCATCGAGCCAGGGATGGCGCGGGTTTCGACGAGTCCTCGCCAACTCACCTCCGATATCTGTCACAGTGGAACGCACCGAACCCGGTGGAGGACCACCCCATGGATGCTTGGCAACGCGTCGCCGCCCACCGCAACCGCATCGCGGATCTGCTGGACACGCTCAGCGCAGAGCAGCTCGCAACTCCGAGCCTGTGCGAAGGCTGGACGGTGCACCAGGTCGCTGGCCACCTGACATCGGGATGGAACATTGGGCTCGCCAAGTTCGGTCTGGGCGTGCTCAAGAAGCGGGGCAACT
>CAZEMU010000019.1:40225-43472 GCA_964513315.1 uncultured Acidimicrobiaceae bacterium
CAACTCCAAGGCCCCGTCGACAAACTCTGACGGGACGAACTCTGTAAGGGTCGACACACCGCGGGCGACATCTGTAAGACTTCAGCTATCAGGACCGACACCGCCGCCATAGGGGCGTTGCCCCACCGCCTGGCTCGACCGATGCCGCACATGTCAACCGCTTCAACGCGACCTGATCACCCCCAAAGGCGCGAATTCGCGGCACAGCCTCGGCGGACATGACGAACTTCGACTCTCCTGAGGTGGCGGATCTCGTCTCGCGCACACGTGGACCGCATGATCATGGCGTCCTCGACGCCGATGTCTCGACGGCGCTCGAATCCGCCGATCTGAGCGGTCGGGACCGGGGACATCTGCTGTTCGTGCAACTCATCTTGCGGCAAGGCACGATGTCGGCAGAAGGAGCAGCAGGCCAGGCGCGCGAGGTCGTTGAGCTGATGCGCCGCCACGGTGAGATCGACGACATCGTTTCCGCGGTTGCGCTGGCTGCCGGTATCTATGCAACGAGCGGCGATCTTGCGTCATGTCTCGATCAGTGCCTGGACATGGCGAGCTTCATTCGCTCCAACCCGGACTCATCGCTCTCCTACCGCGACGCCTCGAACTATGGCGGCGCACTCCTCGCGCTCGGTGCCCACGACCTCGCAGCCAACTTCCTCACCGACGGCGTCGAACAGAGCGTCATCCACGGAAACAGCACTGGGACGGTCATCTGCTGTACCAACCTTGCCCAGGCGCTCATGCTGCGAGGTTTGTACACCGGTGACCCGGTGCTTGCCGATTCGGAGAGCCTGGCGCAGCTCGACGTGATCGACCGGGCACTCCAGTCTGTCGATCGCAGCGAGCTTGCGCCAGAACTTGCATCGTTTGCGACCGCCGTACTCGCGCAGAGCTCGCAGCTACGTGGCGATTGGGACGCTGCGGCCGAACGCTGGGGAGACCTCGATGCAACGACGCACCCTGTGCCATCGTTCGGGCAGTACTTGTGCCTGATCGAGGCCCCGTTGGCGCTGCGCCAAGGAGATGCCGCACGCGCACGCGAGCTTGTGGAGCGGTCGCTGGAGGACCTGCCCTCGCCGTTCTTCATCCCCCACCGGGAAGTCCACGCACTCAAGACTCGGGCAAGTATCCACGAACACACCGGTGACGCTGCTGCTGCGGCACACGACCTCAGGGTCGCCGCCGACCTTGGACTCGCCCAGAACGACGGGCTCGCCGACTTGATGATTGCCCAAGTTGGCAAGCGTGCCGAATCAATCGAGCGCCACCGCTACCAACTCGGACACGATGAGCTGACTGGCCTGCCAAATCTCGCATCGCTCACCCTCGAGCTGCAGCGCCGTCTCGATGCCGATTCGCCGTTCGCGATTCTGTTCGTGAACCTCGCCCGATTCCATGAGATCAACGAGACCCTCGGACACGCGATCGCCGACGAGGTGCTCGCCGAGGTCGCCAGCCGGCTCCTTGCCTGGAGCCGTGGTTCGGCCTACATCGCTCGACTGCCCGCCGATGAGTTCGCTGTGGTGAGCGATTCGGCGTCACACGAGCTCGAACAGCTTGCGGCAGAGATCGTTGCCGCAGTTGACCAGCCAGTCACCGTGGCGGGCTTGACGCTCGGGATATCGGTCAATATCGGCGCCGCGCTTGCTCCTGAAGACGCTCGCAACGAGTCGTTGCTATTGCAACGAGCCGACATTGCGCTATCCGAAGCCCGCCGTTCGGTCGAACCGTTCCGGCGCTACCACGGCGTTCCTAAGCGGCTGAGCGTCGAACGGCTAGAGCTCATGGGCGAGCTCGCCGAAGCAATCACCGAAAACCAGATCCAGGCGTGGTTCCAGCCGAAAATCCGACTCGGTACAGACATCATCGTCGGGGCCGAGGCGCTCGCGCGATGGAACCACCCGACCCGCGGTCAGGTATCGCCTGGCATCTTCATCGAGCTGCTTGCGCTCGGCCCCCGGTATCGGCAGTTCGAAGCGATGATGATCGAGCAGGCACTCGCAGTGATTGCGGAGGCCGCTGACGCTGGCACAGCTGTCGGCATCTCGGTGAACATCTCCGGAACCAGCATCGGAAACGAACTCGAGGTGATAGTCGAAGACCTCCTCGCGAGGTACAGCGTTGATCCTCGCCTCTTGACCCTCGAAGTGACCGAAGACGCCATCATCGAGGAACGGGATGACAATTTGGCCGCTATGCGGCACCTCTCCGAGCTCGGCGTCCGGTTCTCGATCGACGATTTCGGCACAGGCTACTCATCGTTCGTACGCCTCCGATCGCTGCCCTTCGACGAGGTCAAACTCGACAGGTCCTTCCTACGACCGGATGCCGACGCTGCCGATCATGAGATGGTCGCAACGATGCTCGACCTCGCAGGTCGGCTCGGTCTCGGAACCGTGGCAGAAGGTGTCGAGGACACAGCGACGATGCGCTTCCTGCTCGCACAAGGCTGTACGACGGCACAGGGCTTTCTGTGGTCACCCGCCAAGCCACGAGATGAGTTCATCGCGCTGCTCAGGGCACAGAACGCCACGGGACGCTAGCCACACACCCTGCGCCCGCAACCTAGGGTGGAAGTGCTCAGCTTGCGGCGCGTTTTGCTAGCTGCTTGGCGCTCAACAGGTGCGGCGGGTGCTCGCCCTTGACGGCGCCGGCGTCGACCTCGACGCGGGCGATGTCGTCGGCGCTCGGCAGCTCGTACATGACATCGAGCAGGGTCTCTTCGAGAATCGAACGAAGGCCACGTGCGCCGGTGCCACGGTTCAGCGCTGCATCGGCGATCGCCGCAAGGGCGTCGTCGGTGAACACGAGCTCGCAGTTCTCGAACGAGAAGTAGCGCTGGTACTGCTTGACCAGAGCGTTCTTGGGCTCGGTCAAGATCTTGATGAGCGCCTCTTGGTCGAGGTTCGCAACCGAACCAATGACGGGGAGGCGGCCGATGAACTCGGGGATCAGACCGAACTTCATCAGGTCCTCGGGCTGGACCTGTTCAAAGATCTCGCCGAGGTTCTTCTCGGTGGGCTGACGGATGTCGGCACCGAAGCCAACGCCGCCGCGGCCAATGCGCTGCTCGACGATGTCCTCAAGACCAGCAAAGGCGCCACCGCAGATGAACAAGATGTTCGTGGTGTCGATCTGGATGAACTCTTGGTGCGGGTGCTTGCGGCCACCCTGTGGCGGGACCGAAGCTTGGGTGCCTTCGAGGATCTTGAGCAGCGCCTGCTGCACGCCCTCGCCGGACACGTCG
>CAZEMU010000020.1:0-26316 GCA_964513315.1 uncultured Acidimicrobiaceae bacterium
ACCTTAGATCGAACAAACGTTCGCCCGCCAGTGGAAAACCTGTGGATTTCGAAGAACTCGAACGCCCGTGGAATCCGCACCGCGAACTCCGCGATCAGGCAACGGAACGGCGTTGAAGCTCCTCTGCCAAGGCGGCGAGATCGTTGAGGATGATTCGGTGCAATCGGCGGGCGAGTGCTCGTTTGGGGCAGCGTCTGATGGCTCTGTCGGTTTTGCCGTCGGCTCGGCGTTTGGCGATGTAGGTTTTGGTTTCGTCACAGGTTCGCGATCGGTGCATGACGACGGTGTTGTCGGGATCTCGATCGTTGCAACAATCTGGCCGAGCGCATTGATAACCGCCGCGGTGTGTTGCTCAGCATGCATGTCGACCCCAACGATGATCTCTGTTGACGGGTCCAGTTCTGGTGCCGTTATTGAGTTGCTCCTGTTCTAACGGTTCAGAGAGCACCTCCGCCGGAACGGCGGACAGCGCACCCCTCAACAACCAACACCGTCTCATACGTGTCACACCCTCCTCGTAGCTTCGGCGCCATGAGCAAGATCGAGTCAGCCAAGGTCAAGACGAGCGCACGGGTGTTGGGCGAGAAGGGCGAAGACGCGGCGGCCGCGTGGTACGTCAAGGATGGTTGGCGCATCGTCGCCCGGAACTGGCATTGCCGCGAGGGCGAGCTGGACATCGTGGCGACCAAGGACGATGTCGTGGTGTTCTGCGAGGTCAAGAGCAGGGCCTCGGAGCGGTTCGCCGATGCGGCGCTGGCGGTGGACTTCCGCAAGCAGCAGAAGCTGCGCAAGGCCGCATTTCGTTGGCTGGCCCGTCAGCCGTGGCACGAGCAGCTGCGGTTCGATGTCGCCATCGTCGTGCGGGGCCAGGTGCGCATCATCGAGAACGCGTTCTAGAACGCGACGAAGCCCGGGCCACCGCCCGGGCTTCGTTCAGAACTCTTCCTCGTTTTCGAGGGTTGCCCCGACTTAGAAGTCGCGGAGCTCCTTGACCTTGGCGGACTTGCCGATGCGGTCACGCAGGTAGAAGAGCTTGGCGCGGCGGACATCGCCTCGGATGGTGCGCTCGATCTTCTCAACGATTGGCGTGTGCACGGGGAAGGTGCGCTCGACACCGACGCCGAAGCTGACCTTGCGAACCGTGAAGGTTTCCTGGAGACCAGCACCCTGGCGACGGATCACGACGCCTTCGAACACCTGGATGCGCTCCTTGTTGCCCTCGACCACGCGTGCGTGGACCTTGAGGGTGTCACCGGGGCCGAATTCGGGAATGTCTTCGCGAAGACTGGCCTTGTCGATGAAGTCGGTGGGCTGCATGGCAAACTCCGGGGGTCATCACCAGGCGATGGGCCTGGCGGTTCAGCCCGACAGCGTACCGGCGCCGTTGAGGGGTTCCGACCTGCCGTAGCGGGTGATTTCTTGGAGTAGCCCGACGACCCAGTCTGGCCGTTCGACCTGCACGTTGTGGCCAGCGCCGTCACAGATTCGTCACGGGTCGCACCATCGGATGCCCTCGGCGCCAGATCAGCCGAATCGCTCACCTCGCCATGATCCCGGGTCCGGCATCCCAGGTCTGGCATCCACTCTTCGGCCTCGCTAGTGTCGGGGAGCAGACGCAGTGGCGGCGTTGGTAGCTGGCGAACAAGGCGGGTCTGGGGTGACACAGGCGGAGGTCTCGACCGAGCAAGGTCCTTCGTCGCGCCCAGCCAGACGACTCGACGTTCAATCACTGGTCCCTTCGATCGCCATCTCGGTCAGTCAGATCGCGAATGCGATCGCCTTGGCTGCGCTCGTATTCACTGGCGTGGTGAGCGAGGCGCTCGAACGCGCCGTCGTTCTCTTCGTCGCTGGGTCGGTCATCGCGTCAGCGATCGTTGCGCTGCGTTCGTCGTTCCAGGTGATCGTCGCTGGGGCCAAGAACAACGTCACGATCGTGCTCGCTGCGACCACCGCGACGGTTGCGGCGGAAGTTGCTGCCGGCACCAACGACCCCAGCGCCACCGTGATCGTGTACTTCGCCATCGCCGTCGTCGCCTGCGGCGCCTCGCTGTGGCTCGTCGGCCGATTCGGTTTCGGGTATCTCGTCCGCTTCGTGCCGCACCCGGTGATGTCCGGGTTCATGGCAGGAACCGGGTTACTGCTCTTTCGCGGCGGCGTCGGGGTCGCCACCCGAAGAAGCGTCGGTCTGGGCGATGTCCCCTCGCTGTTCACGATCGACGTCTTGCAGTACTGGCTCCCTGCCGCGGCGCTAGCGATCCTGGTGGTCTTCGGCGGCCCAACGTCGATCCGCTCGATGTGGATCGTCGTCGCCGTCGCCGTATTCCACATCGCTGCCGCTGCGACCGGGTCAATCGCCGACGCCGAACGGGATGGCTGGATGCTCGGGCCGTTCCCCGAGGCGGGCGGGTTCAGCGTCCTTCCCGGCGGCATTGGCGGCGTCGACTGGGGCGCAGTGGTCCGAGGGCTTCCCGGCATCGTCGCGGTGGTCCTGATCTCGCTGACCGCGCTGCTGCTCAACTCCACCAGCGTTGCCTTCGAGACCGGCGACGAGATCGACCTCGACCGCGAACTTCGATCAGCGGGCGCAGCGACGATCGCCGCTGGTGTCGTGGGCGGCACCGCCTCGTTCTTATCGACTGGCCAGACGCTGCTCGCTCGCCGCCTGAACGCCAGCTCGACACTGGTTGCGGCCTCGACCGCGGTCCTGGGCGCACTCACGATCATCGCCGGACCCAGCCTCATCGAACTGATGCCCCGCTTCGTCGCCAGCGCCATGATCTTCGCTCCGGCAATCATCCTGACTCGAAGCTGGATGCTGTCCTCGATCCGCAACGCCTCGTGGAGCGACCGTCTCGTGAGCACCGCGATCCCGATCGCAATGCTCACCGTTGGGGTCATCGAAGGAGTCGGCATAGGTGTCATCGCCGCTGTCCTGCTCTTCGCCTGGCACTACGCCGCCATCGACCCGCTGCGCCTCGACACCTCGGTGCATGCGCTGCGAAGCAACGTCGATCGGACCAACGCCGAACGGGAACTGCTCGACGAACACGGCGGACGCATCGCTGTCTTTGGGCTCGAGGGCTTCTTGTTCTTCGGCTCGATGGCCCGACTCGGCGAACGGCTACGGACGCGAGTCGGCACGGACGGCAACACCGCTGCCGTTGTCCTCGACTTCACCAGCGTGAGCGGCATCGACTCGTCTGCAATCAACGAGCTGCAACGACTGCTGGACTGGTGCGCTGGGAAGCAGGTGACCACTCATGTCGCCGCACTTGGCCCGGCCAGCGACACGGGACCGCTGACGATGGGAAGCGTGACGTCGAGCAGCCTCGACTTGGACCGTGCCCTCGAAGAGGCCGAAGACCATCTCTTGCACGCCGTCACTGCGACACCGGCAGCGTCTTCGGTGCGGGCCCGGCCATCTGTCGCCACGCTGCTCGACGAACTCGGCCCCGACGTCATGGAGCGGTTCGAGGAGTTCTACGTCGGCGAGGGCACCGAACTGGTCACCGCCGGAACGGGCAACGAAACGCTCTATGTCGTCCTCAGCGGCGCGTGCAATGTGCTCGCCGACAATCGCGTCGGAGCCCAGCGGTTGCGTCGGATCACAGCCGGCAGTTTCGTCGGCGAGATCAGCTTCTTCTCCGGTGGCGATGCGACGGCTCGGGTCGTCGCCGATCGCGACACCAAGCTGTTGCGAATCACGAAGCAGGACTTCGATCGCCTCGAGGCGACCGACCCGCACGTAGCGCTGCGGCTTGTGAGGGCCGTGCTGCGCCACTCAAATCGCCAGCTGGCAGCGACGACCAAGTTGGCACGGGACCTCGGCGGACGCCGCTAGCTGTTGCCCTACCCGTCCCCAGTCCCGAGGTCGAACTCGGCGAGGAGCTTGCGGTCAGCGTCGTTCAGGCCGCCACGGGCTTCGATGAGGTCGGGGCGTCGCTCGATCGTGCGAGCCAGCGCCTGGGCCCGTCGCCAGCGTTCAACTTTGCCGTGGTCGCCGCTGCGGAGCACGTCGGGAACGGCCATGCCGCGGAAGTCTTTGGGCCGCGTGTAGTGCGGGTATTCGAGCAGGCCGGTCATGAACGACTCATCGCCGGCCGAATTGTCGTTGCCCATCACTCCAGGCACCAGCCGGCCAACGGCTTCGATAATGACAAGCGCGGCGACTTCGCCGCCGGACAGCACGTAGTCGCCAATCGACACGGCGCCGTCGCACAGCTCGGTCGCGATGCGCTCGTCGACGCCTTCGTAGCGACCGCAGAGCAACGAGAAGCCATCGCCTTCGGCCAACTCGACGGCCATGTCCTGATCGAAGCGGCGTCCGCTGGGGCTCATCAGCAGCAGAGGGCGAGGCGGGTCGACCGCTTCGACCGCAGCGAAGATCGGTTCGGGCATGAGAACCATGCCGGCTCCCCCGCCGAATGGCGCATCGTCGACGCTTCGATGCGCGCCGGTTGCTTCGGCCCGCAGGTCATGGGCGTTGATCTCGAGCAGGTCGTTCTTCTGCGCCTTGCCAATCAATGACTCGGCTGCAAAGTCGACGATCAGGCTCGGAAAAACCGTGAAGACATCGATGCGCATGGCGACGTGAGCTACTCGGAGTCGGCGTCGATGGGGTCGAAGAGACCCTCGGGTGGGTCGACCACGATCGTGCCGTCTTCGAGTTGCTCGACGAAGAACGTGAGCGGGACGAGCCGGTTATCGCCCAGGTTCAGCAGGTCACTGGCCGGGTTCTCTTCGACATGTTCGACCGTGCCGAGTTCGACGCCGTCGACATCGACGACGGTCTGGTCGATCAGCTCGTGGATCCACAAGGTGTCGGGGTCGTCGATCGGTTCGCCGTAGAGAACTGTGCCGCGAACGTCCTGGGCCTGTTCACGTGTCGTGATCTCGCGGAAGTTCACGATGAAGCGATGTTGGTGCGAACGCGACGACACGACGGTGTACAGACCACCGTCGTGTTCGAAGGTTGCGCCAGGTTCGACGCGTTCTGAACGGCCCGAGTGCACCGTGACGAGTACGTCACCTTGCACGCCGTGGGCCTTGTCGATGCGACCGACTTCGAGCCGCATGGGCGTACTCAGTCGACGAACTCGACGTCGACCGAAGTGCCATCCTTGGCAGCTGCGGCACGCACGAGCGCACGGATTGCGTGGGCGGTACGGCCACGCTTGCCGATCACACGGCCCATGTCGCCGTCGCCGACACGCACGTCGAAGCGCACGGTGTCGTCGTCGTTGCTGGCGTCGATCTCGACAGCGTCGGGGTTCTCGACGATGGAGCTGACGACATGCTTGAGCAGGCCCTCAGCTTCGGGAGCGAGGTCGCCGCTCACTCTTCTTCGTCCGATGCACTTGCCTCGGCAGCATCTTCGGCGTGATCGTCGTTGGCAGCAGGTGCAGCACCTGCGGGAGCGACGTACGGAGCTGGCGGCGCTTCGCCGCTGAACTCGGACCATGCACCGCTGATCGTCAGCAGCTTCTGGACACGCTCGGTTGGCTTGGCGCCATTGCGCAGCCAGCCGACAGCCTTTTCGTTGTCGATGTCGATCACCGATGGCTCGGAGCGTGGGTTGTAGAACCCAAGCACTTCGATGAATCGGCCATCGCGGGGCGAACGCGAGTCAGCAGCAACCACGCGGTACGTCGGTTGCTTCTTCTTACCCATGCGCATCAGGCGGAGCTTTACAGCCACGATCACAGTCCTCTCGACGGTTCGGCGGTTCGGTCAGGTCGGTGTCGGCGGGCCGTCGGTCCCGGCGACCCAGTAGTGTGCCCGGATTGGCCCCGAAAGCGGTCACCGCAACGACAATTCCCGGCAACGGGTCACGCCCGCTGCGAGCGCTCGCTCGTCCCTATCCGCCAGGGCGGACCCGGATGGACAGACAGGTGACGCAGCCCTCGAGCTTCTCGAACTCGGAGATGTCGACGACAACCGGCGTGTAGCCCATGGCCGCGATCTGGGCCGCCGACTGTGGCGCCGACAAGGCCATCAGCACTGCCCCATCGCCAAGATCGACAACGTGTGCGCCCGGTTCCTCGGGCATCGAGAGCACTGGTGGCAGTCCCTCGCTCGGGACCACCGGTCCCCAGCCGAGCATGGATCCATCAGGCAGCGCCGTGACGGCCGATTTCAGGTGCAGTGCTTTGTCGCACGGCACGGCATGCACGCGTGCGCCAAGCGGAGCCAACAGGTCCCGGACTTGGGCAATGCCGGTCTCGTTGGTGCGACCGCCGAGACCGATGTAGATGTCGTCGCCGACCTTGAGCACATCGCCGCCGTCGAGCGTGCCGGGTGCCTCGACGCGCACAAGGTCCAGCCCGAGGCGCTCGAGCGCTGCGGCAACCGGCGGGACCTCTGGCTTGCGCTCATCCGCTCCGGGGTTTGCGACGACAGCGGTGCCGCCGAACACGAATGCAGCATCTTCGATGAAGACGCTGTCGGGGCAGGCGTCGTCGGTCTCGACTTCGACGATGCTCCAACCGTGGTCGACCATGGCCTGGACGTAACTGTCCCATTGCCGCACCGCAAGCGCGATGTCAACCGGCGAACGGTCGATGAACGTCGTGATCCCGTCGGTCAGCGTCGCCGCAGGGCGGCGCACCAACCCGACGTTGGAACGCACCATCAATGTCGAGAGATGAGCCGGAGCTACTGCAGGTCCTTGAGCAGCTCCGCGAGCTCCTCGTTCTCCTCGATCTCGTTGAGACCGGGAAGCATCAGCTTCTGGCTGCCAGCTTCGCCCTTCTTCGGGGTGACGCGGCTCGACGTGCGGCCTGCGGGTGCACCGGTGCGACCGGTCTTGCCCTTCTTGCCCTTCTTACCTTTGCCCTTTTTGCCGCGGGCTGGCTTCATGCGCTTGGAGCCCATGCCACCCATGCGCTTCATCAGCTTCTGCATCTGCTTGAACTGATTGATGAGGTTCGAGACCTCGTTGGGCTGGGTGCCGGAACCGTTTGCGATACGCAGGCGGCGTGACGCTTCGATCATTTCGGGCTTCTGACGCTCGGCCGGGGTCATCGACTTGATGATCGCTTCGACCCGAGCAACCTGGCGATCGTCGATCTCCTGGTTCTTGAGCTCCTTGGGCATGCCCGGCATCATTCCGAGCAGGTTGTTCAGCGGGCCCATCTTCTTGAGCTGCTGCATCTGCTCGAGGAAGTCCTCGAGGGTGAACTCGCCTTCGAGGATGCGCTCGGCGGCCTTTTCGGCTTCTTCCTCGTCATAGGCCTGCTCGGCCTTTTCGATGAGGGTGAGCATGTCGCCCATGCCCAGGATGCGGCCGGCGAGACGGTCGGGGTGGAACTGCTCGAAGTCTTCGAGGCGCTCACCGGTCGAGGCGAACGCGATCGGCTTGCCGACGACTTCCTTGACCGAAAGGGCGGCACCACCACGAGCATCGCCGTCGAGCTTGGTGAGGATGACGCCGTCGAGTGCGAGCGTGTCGTCGAAGGCCGCCGCCGTGTTGACGGCGTCTTGACCGGTCATCGCGTCGATGACGAGGAAGGTGTAGTGCGGCTGCACGACGCCACTGATGTCAGCGACCTGCTGCATCAGCTCTTCGTCGATGGAGAGACGACCAGCGGTATCGACGATGACGACGTCGCGGCCAGTCTTGGAGGCTTCTTCCATCGCAGCGCGGGCGACATCGACGGGATCGCTCGGCTCGCTGAAGACGGGGACGTCGATCTGGGCACCGAGCGTGCGGAGCTGTTCGACGGCGGCCGGACGTTGGAGGTCGGCACCGACCAGAAGCGGGTTGCGGCCCTGGCTCTTGAACCAGAGGGCGAGCTTGCCCGAGTTGGTCGTCTTACCGGCACCTTGGAGGCCGGCCATGAGCACGACGGTTGGCGGCTTCGGAGCGAAGCTGATCTGCATCGTGTCGCCACCGAGCGTGTTGATCAGCTCGTCGTGGACAATCTTGATGATCTGCTGGGCCGGGTTCAGGGCCTCGTGGACCTTGGCGCCGGTGGCCTGCTCTTTGACACGGTCGCGGAAGTTCTTGACGACCTGGAAGTTGACGTCGGCCTCGAGGAGGGCGAGGCGGATCTCACGGAGCGCTTCGTCGACATCGGACTCGCGCAGCTTGCCCTTGCCGCGAAGGCCCTTGAAGATGCCCTCAAACCGATCGGATAGCGAATCAAACATGGTGATCAAAGACTAGCGGTGCAGGTTCGGTCCGCATCTGGGCCTCCTGATCTGTGCGTGTGCCGGGCGTCGAAACCCCGCAACGGTCGGTTGAGCGCTGTGAGAAGCTCATGCGGTGAGCAACGCAGAAGCTGGTCCCGTGTTCCCGGATCGGATCGAATCGGAGCGGCTTGTGATCCGTTCCTGGGAGCCTGACGACGCCCCTCTGTTGCACGCTGCCATCACGGCAAGTGTCGACCACCTGCGGCCCTGGATGCCATGGATCGCGTTCGAGCCCCAGACCGTCGAGGAACGAAGAGACTTGATCGAACAGTGGCGCAACGACGCGGCCGACGGCAAGGATCACGTCTACGGCGTGTTTCTTGCCGAAACCGCCGAAGCCGTCGGCGGTACAGCTTCACACTGACCGAAGAGACGCCGCGTCCGATCGTGGCACCGGGCGAGGTCGGCATCAACCAAACCTGGATCCTGCGACGCGAGAACTGGACGGACCGCCGTGACGGCCGCTGACACCCGTCACGCAAGCTGAGCGAGCTACTCCGACTTCTTGGAGGGCAGGATCGCCTTGACCAAGCGAACCGGCAGCATCAGCACGGCCTTGATCAGCTTGAACGGCAGCGCGACGAGCATGCCGAAGATGCGGAACGGAAGCCCGATGATCTTGCCGATCACGCCCTGCTTCTTCTCGACATCGGAGACCGGCGCGAGGCCGAACAGCTCTTCCATCGAGAACCCGCCGAGCGGATCGACGTCTTGGAGCTTGCGCTTCTTCCTACGTGAGGCCATGGCTGCAGACTAGATCTTCAGGCTTGAGCGAACCGAGGCTTAGGCGAAGAGGGCGTCGACGAATTCGCCCGCGTCGAACTCGACCAGGTCCTCGATGCCTTCGCCGAGGCCGACGAGCTTGACCGGGATGCCGAGCTCAGACTGGATGGCGAGCACGATGCCGCCCTTGGCGGAACCGTCGAGCTTGGTCAACACGATGCCCGTGACATCGACGGACTCGGTGAACTGCTTGGCCTGGTTCATGCCGTTCTGACCGGTCGTTGCATCGATCACGAGCAGAACTTCGCTGACCTTGCCGGCGCCCTTCTCGGCAACTCGGCGGACCTTGGAGAGTTCCTCCATGAGGTTGGCCTTGTTGTGGAGGCGACCTGCCGTGTCGGCGAGCACCAGGTCGGCATTGCGAGCTGCAGCGTGTTCGACGGCGTCGAAGATGACCGAGCCGGGGTCGGCGCCTTCGCTGCCGCGGATGAAGCCGGCGTCGCAGCGGTTCGCCCAGGTCTCGAGCTGTTCGGCGGCCGCGGCACGGAACGTGTCACCGGCGGCGAGGACGACGTCGCGGCCACCATCGGTTTCGCGCTTAGCGAGCTTGCCGATCGTCGTGGTCTTGCCGACGCCGTTGACGCCGACGAACATCCAGACCGCAGGTTCGCCGTCGATCGCCAGCGAGATATCGCTGTCGCCGAGTTCGGTTTCCATCTCTTCGCGAAGCAGCGTCAGCGCACCGTCGAAGTCGGTGATCTTGTCTTCCTTGCAGCGTTCGCGGACTCGTTCGAGCATGCGCATCGTGGTCGGCACACCCACGTCGGCGAGGATCAGTGCCTCTTCGAGCTCTTCCCAGGCTTCTTCGTCGACCTTGCGGCCACGGAGACCACCGAGCGCTCCGGCGAGTCCTTCGCGGGCCTTGGACAGGCGGTCACGGAACGTCGCCTTTTCGACGAGTTCCTCTTCTTCGATGACCTCGTCCTCGACGATGTCTTCAACGAGGTCGTCTTCGACCAGCTCGGAGGCTTCGTCGACGTCGACGTCATCGAGCATCGCTTCGGCGGTGTCGGCTGCATCCTCGGCGGGCGGAGCCTTGACCTCGGGTGTCCGAGTCGGCTGCGGCAGCTCGACCGTACGGCGGCCACGGAGAACGAATGCGGCGCCGCCGACGACCAGCAGCGCGGCGAGAATGATGAGAATCAAGACGAGCGTTGACACCCGGTCAGGCTACGGGCGAAGCGGGCCCGCCGACGCGCCGATCCGCTTCCAAACTGGCGCAGGCTGAAAACGACATTGGACCGCACCGCCACGATCCGCCTCGGCGAGGAGATCGATGGCGAGGTGCGGCCCTCGTGTCAGTCCGGCCATGGCCGGAGCGGGAGTGTCAGCTCGGCAAGATCCCGAGCGTGACCTGAACGGTGATCGGCGTGCCACCCCGGACCAGCTCGACCGCCACGGTGGCGTTCGGCGCTTGCAGGCGGACCGCAGCGGCGAGGTCGCCCATGCTGCGAATCTCGATGCCGTTGAAGCCGACAATCAGATCATCAGGAAGCACGCCGGCAGTTGCGGCGCCAGTGTCTGGCAGCACTTCTTGCACGACGACGCCGGGTTGGCCAAGCAGCGGCGTGGCACCGGTGACGCCGAGGTAGCCCTGCTCAAGCGAGTCGCCGGCGATGATGCGTTCAGCGACGAGCAGCATCGTGTCGGTGGGGATGGCGAAGCCGACACCGATGTTTCCACCCGAGCCATCGGTTCGGATCGAGGTGTTCATGCCGATCACTCGACCCTGGCGGTCAGCGAGAGCGCCGCCGGAGTTACCGGGGTTGATCGGCGCATCGGTCTGGATCATGGCGACGGTGCCGACAACCCGACCCTTGGCGCTGACGATGCCCGAGGTGACAGTCTGTTCGAGACCGAATGGGCTACCGATCGCCACGGCGAGCTGGCCGACTTCAACGGTGCTTTCGGGAGCGAGCGGTGCGACGCCGAACTCGGCGTCGGTGTCGATCTGGACCACGGCGACATCGGTGTTCGTATCGGCACCGAGCACGACGCCCGGGACTCGGATACCCGACGCCAGCTGCACCGACACGTCGGTGGCCGGGCCGACCACATGAGCGTTCGTCAGGATCAGGCCGGATGCGTCGTAGATGATGCCGGACCCTTGGCCCTGGTCATTCTGGATGAGCACGACAGCGGGGGCGACAGCCTGAGCGACTGCGGCGACCGGTTCTTCCGCGTCGTCGGGGACGACTGGCGGAGGAACGGGAAGTGACGAGTCGTTCGGCGTAGCCGACTCCGGTTCGGGCACGGCCGTGGGAGGTACGGGCGTGGCCGGCACCGGAGTCGGCGGGATCTCGGTTGGTGCGGGGACAACTTGTTCATCGGCGGCTTGCGCAGCCACGGGCACATTGGCGTTCTCGTCGCTTCCGACCGAACGGCCAAAGAAGAACGATCCGGCGGCAAGGCCGATCAGTGCGAGGAGTCCGACTAGGACCAGCCCCATACGCCGCCGGGGTGCGGGAGGAGTAGGCGACGCATTGGGGCTGGTCAGACTTGGGCGAGGGGTTGAGGGCGTTGCGCCAACCGATCCGGCAGTGGGCGGCATTGCCGGCCAGTCGGGGCGACCACCGGCGACGGTTTCGCCCGAAGCGGGGCGCATAAACGAGCGCTGCTCGTACGACGGGCCAGCAGCCGTTGGAGGAGCCGGCCGCGGGTCAACCGGTGCTGGTGGCGCGGGGCGAGCGGCGGCGGGAGGCGTGATGCCCGCGGCGGGGCGGGCTGTCGGAGCGACCGGCGCGGCGGGGGGATCCGGCGGTGCGGGCCGAGGGTCGACTGCTGGCGGGGCCGGTGGCGCCGGACGGGCAGCAGCGGGAGACACGGTGCCCGGAATCGAAATGTCCGGCGGCGTCTGGCTCGGTCGGACCTGGTTTTGGCGCTCCTGCCAGATCGGCGGCTTGGGGAGATCCTGCTCAGGCTGGGAACCGGTTGGGGGAGGGGTTGGTTCGTCCACAACACGAAACTATGCCGCGGAGGCGAAAGCGGCTGTAAGCCCAATCGAAAGATGGTGTTAAGGGCCCGGCGCCCTTTGGTTGGGTCACTGGTCGTGGCCCGGTGGGACCAACGCCGTGCCGTTACGCGACCGGCTGTTGCGCTGGCTGCTTGCGACGAGGACGCGGACGTCGGAGACGGAACTCGCCCGTCGTCTCGTCATCGACCAGTCGAGGGAGCCACATCGCGAACGTGGCGCCGACGGGTGTGTCCAGGACCGACACCTCGCCTCGATGGGCTTGGACGATCTCGCGAACGATCGCGAGCCCGAGCCCAGAGCCTTTGCCGCCGGCCAGATGTGGCCGGCCGGCTTCGCCCTCGCCGGCGCGCACGTACCGTTGGAACACGCGCTCGCGGTTCTCGGGATCGATGCCGGGCCCGCGGTCGGCAACCGTGATCCAGACCCAGCCGCTGTCGGCACCAGCGGTGACGCTGATGGCGGTTCCGTGCGGGGCAAAACGCACGGCGTTGGCGAGCAGGTTGGCGACGGCCTGCTCGAGGGATCGAGCATGGCCAACCACGCGCAGGTCCGGTTCGACATCGATCGCGAGTTCGAGTCCGGTGGCGTCGGCAGGGCCCACGAACTCGTCGACCAAGTTCCCGACAAGCCGGGTGACGTCGACGGGCCCTTCGACCCGGGTCGTCGCTTCGTGCCGGGCATAGGCGAGCAGATCGTCGACGAGCTTCGACATCCGCTCGCTCGATCGTTGCGCGACCTCGACGGTGTGCTGATAGTCCTCGAGCGTCGATCCTGGGTCGCTCAACGTGACGTCGAGATTCGTCCGCATGACGGCCAGCGGGTTGCGCAACTCATGCGAGGTGTCATGAATGAGCCGCTGCTGGTTGTCGAACGCACCTTGCAGGCGGTCGAGCATGGCGTCGAACGTGTCGGCGAGCTGCTTGAGATCGTCGTTGGGGCCGAGCAAACCGATGCGGCGGCTCAGGTCGGTCGCCTGAATGTCTCGAGCAACTCGCGTGATGCGCCCGATCGGCATCAGCACTCGCCCGGCGGTAAACCAGCCCACGCCGAAGCTCATGATGAAGAGTGCGCCGAGCCCAGCAATCGAATAGGTCCTGAGCGTTTCGAGCGTTCGCTGGTCTACGAGGATCTCGAACTCTCGTCGCTGTTCGTACAGGTCTTGTTCGACGTCGAAGGCGATTGTTCCGCTCTCTCGAATTGCCATCTCTCGCGAGATCTGATCGTCGAGGCTGCGAGATAGACCCCAGTAGATCCCGCCGACGACGATCGATGCAGCGCCGAACAGCATCACCGAGTAGAGGAGTGTCAGTCGGAACCGGACCGACCGCAGCCCGTTCGGCAAAAACCCGCCGTCGTCGCTCGCAGCTGTCGTTGGCGGCACGAGGGCCTGCTGGCCCCCAGCCGTCGTAGGTTCCGTCGTCATGGTGGTCAGCCGGCGTCGCCGAGCAGCCGATAGCCAGCGCCGATCACGGTTTCGATCGGAGCATCGGTTCCGTCAACGGTGAGCTTGCGACGCAACGTTCCAACCGTGACGCGCACGGTGTTCGTGAACGGGTCGGCGTTCTCGTCCCATACGTGGTCGAGCAGTTCTTCTTGAGAGATGACCACCCCGGGCTGCGCCATGAAATAGCGGAGCAGCGCAAACTCTTTGGAGGTCAGGCTGATCGGCGTGCCCGCCCGGCTGACGGCGTGGGCGGCGGTGTCGAGTTCAATGTCACCGACAACGAGCATCGAGCCCGATGAGGCAGCGTCGCGACGCATGAGCGTCCGGATTCGAGCCGACAGCTCGGGGAAGGCGAACGGCTTGACCAAGTAGTCATCGGCCCCGTCGTCGAGGCCGGCGACACGATCGGTCACCTCGTCTCGGGCGGTGAGCATCAGGATTCGCGGCGGCTCGTCGTGTTGCGGTTCAGCCCGGAGGGCCCGGGTCACGGCACGACCGTCCATCTTCGGCATGGTGATGTCCATACAGATGAGGTCGTACGGCGTCAGCCGGGCCTTGTCGAGCGCCTCTTCGCCGTCATGGGCGAGGTCCACGGCATAGCCCTCGCGGCGCAAGCCACGGGCGATCGCTTCAGCAAGTTCAACTTCGTCATCGACGACGAGAATGCGCACACTCGAAAACTACCGGACCAAATCGCTGACAACGGGGCGGGAGGGCTCAAGCCCCAAGACACGGCTCGTCAGCACCTCGGTTCTGGGGCGTGCGGTCCCTCGTCTGGGGGCCGAAGCCCATCGGACCGTGGGCGCCTCTACCCTTGGCTTCCCACGGCGCCTGCCATCTAGGACGTCGTGGACCTCCACCGTGGCCCGTTGTGGCCTTCTTCGACCCGAGGATCCGATGGCGACCGATTCGACTCCACCACCTCCGAGCGGCAGGCCGTCTTTATCGACGCCGCCGCCGACCGGATCGACTCCACCGCCTCCTCCCCCGCCGTCCAACCGCCCGGCTCCGCCGCCTCCGGTCCCACCGGACAGCCCGGCGAACCCGGCCGCCACTGCGCCAGCACCGCCGTCGTCGTTCACGGCGGCCTCGGCAGCTGGCCAGTCGGCCGCCCAACCAGCCGCGACCCAGCCAACGCCGATCGTCGGGGCTACCGAAGAGCTGCCATCGACGCCGCTCGAAGAGGTCTTGTTCGAGGTCAAGCGAGTCGTCGTTGGCCAGCAGCGCATGCTCGAGCGCATCCTTGTCTGCCTGATCGCTGGTGGACACTGCCTCCTCGAAGGTGTGCCCGGCATCGCCAAGACCCTCACCGTCGAGACCTTGTCCAAGGTCGTCGGCGGCTCGTTCGTCCGTTTGCAGTTCACGCCCGACATGCTCCCGGCCGACATCGTCGGTACCCGCATCTGGCGCGGATCAACCGAGACGTTCGACATCGAACTCGGTCCGCTGCGGGCGAACATGGTGCTCGCTGACGAGATCAACCGTGCCCCTGCCAAGGTCCAGTCAGCGCTGCTCGAAGCAATGGCCGAGAAGCAGGTCAGCATCGGTGGCCAGACGTTCCCGCTGCCGAAGCCATTCATCGTGTTGGCGACCCAGAACCCGATCGAGTCCGAGGGCGTCTACCCGCTGCCCGAGGCCCAGCAGGATCGCTTCCTGATGAAGATCGTCATCGACTATCCGACGCCGGCCGAAGAGGTCGAGATCGTCCAGCGGATGGGCGTGAACCCACCACAGGCCGGACAGGTCCTGACGCTCGACGAGCTCATCGAGCTGCAAGAGATCGCCAAGAACGTCTATGTCGACCGCAACGTTGTCGACTACGCCGTGAGCCTGACGCTCGCGACACGAGACCCCTCGGCCTACGGCCTGGGCGACCTAGCGCCAATGATCAGCTACGGAGCGAGCCCTCGTTCGAGCCTCGGTCTTGTGGCCGCCGCTCGTGCGCTCGCGGTGATCCGCAACCGCAACTACGTGCTGCCCCAAGACGTGTTCGACGTCGCCCCCGAGGTCATGCGCCACCGGCTCGTGCTCTCGTACGAGGCTCTGGCTCGCGACATCTCCGCTGACCATGTCGTCGCCGGGATCCTGGCCACGGTGCCCGCACCACGGGTTGCTCCATCGCAAGAGCCGACCTACGGCTCCAGCGCAGCCGGCTGAGGTCTGACCAAGAGTGGCACTCCCCCGACCTCGGTTCGGACGATCGTCTCGAGCCGAAGCCGAACCGACCTATGAGCACCCGTGGCTCGACCGCCGCGAGGCGGTCAGCAATGTCTTGCGTCGCCTCGAGCTCGACATCACCATGCGCCTCGATGGCCTACTCCAGGGCGACTACCGCGGCCTCGTTCCCGGACATGGTTCCGAGCCCGGCGAGACCCGCCGCTACGAACCGGGCGACGACGTGCGCCGCATCGACTGGAACGTCACCGCTCGCATGCTCGAGCCGTACATCCGCCAGACCATCGCCGACCGAGAGCTCGAGACGGCGGTGGCGATCGACCTCACGCCAAGCCTCGACTTCGGCACTGCCGACAGCGAGAAGCGTGACCTCGTCGCCGCAGCGACGGCGGCAATCGGTTTCCTGACGTTGCGCATCGGCAACCGGTTCGGCGCCGAGCTCATCCGCCCCAATGGCATCGAGAGCATTCCGGCCAAGCAGGGCCGCGACCACGTGCTCCACATCGTCGAGCAGGTGCTGACTGCGCCTCGTGGCGATCACTCCGAAGTCACCCTCGCCGATGGCATCGCTCGCTTGCGCGGACCGCATCGACGGACGGGGCTGCGGGCTGTGATTAGCGACTTCATCGACGAGAGCGATTGGGAATCGGAGATCAAGCGAGTCGGCATCCGCAATCAGGTAATGGCCGTCGAGATCGTCGACCCTCGCGAGATGGAACTACCGAACGTCGGCAGCCTTGCCGTCGTCGATCCTGAGACCGGCCAGCGTCGCGAGATCCACACTGGCAGCCGTCGGGTGCGAGAACGCTTCGCCGAAGCCGCGCTCGAGCAACGCGAAGAGATCGCCCAGACGATGCGTTCTACTCGCACCCGTCATCTGCAGCTGTCCACGGACCGGGACTGGCTCCACGACGTCGTCCGCTTTGTTGCGACCTCGGGGGCCCAAGTCCGATGAGCCAGATCCTGAGAAAGAGAACGCGATGAACAGCGGCGATACCGGGCTGTGGTCGTCGGGCTTCAACCCGCCCGACAATCTTGAGTTCCTCGAAATCGGACGCTTGTGGTGGCTCGCCATCCTCGGTGTGCTCCTCGTTGCCTACGTGGCCATGCAGTTCGTGCGGCGCCGCGCCGCCGTCCGCTTCACCCAGGTCAAGCTCCTCGACAAGATCGCTCCCGAGCGCCCGGGTTGGCGCCGCCATATCCCGGCGTTCTTCTTGCTCAGCGGACTTGCGCTCGCAGTGCTCGCGTACGCCGAACCTGCAGCGGTCACCGAGGTCCCGAGCGAGCGAGCAACCATCATGTTGGCCATCGACACGTCGCTGTCGATGCAGGCCGAAGACGTCACGCCAAACCGGTTCGACGGCGCCAAGGCCGCGGCGACCGCGTTCCTCGACGAGGTCCCACCCGAGATCAACATCGGCCTCGTCAGCTTCAACGGCATCGCAAGCGTGCGTGTGCCGCCCACCCAGAATCGGGCTGCCGTGCGTTCGGCTGTGCAATCGCTTGATCTTGGCGAATCGACCGCCATTGGCGAAGCGATCCTGGCCAGCTTGAGCGCGCTCGAAGATTTCATCACCGAGTTCGAGGGCGACGCGCCACCCGCACGCATCGTGCTCATGAGTGACGGCGAGACCCAGGTCGGCCGCCCCGACGCCGTCGCCGTCGACGCAGCCCGTGCTGCCGGCATCGCCGTCTCGACCATCGCCTTCGGCACCGACCAAGGCACCGTCGAGCTGCCGGGCAACCCGGCCTTCCCCGTGCCCGTCAACGAACGGGCGCTGGCAGAAATCGCCGACGGCACCGGCGGCGAGTTCTTCGAGGCAGCCACGACCGACGAGCTGACCGCGATCTATACCGACATCGGATCCGCAGTTGCGACCGAAGAAGCACGAGTCCTCGTCGGCAGCTGGTTCAGCGGTCGAGCAATGCTGCTCATCGCGATCGCTGCGGCGCTCTCGCTGTTCTTCAGCAACCGGCTGCCCTAGCGCCTGGCGCCCGCACTTGGCCTAAAGCCTGGCGGCGCACTTGGCCCGAGACGCGAAGAAGGCCGGGCGAGCGCTGCATCGCAGCGCCGACCCGGCCGTTCAGCGTGTTACTTACCCGAGGTCGCAGTTACCGAAGGCTGCCATGAGCTCTGCCTCGAAGTCGTTCTCAACCGACTGTTCGAGCTCGGCGCCGCTGTCGCCCATGAAGCCCGACACGAGCAGCGTCTTCACGTTGCTGTCGCTGATGTTCTCCTTGAGACAGCCGATGAGGTCGGCATCGTCGCTTCCGGCAACGTCGGTGTAGAACGAGTCGGCGAGCCCGTCGCATTCCCACATGTTGTCGACGACCTTGCGGGCATCGTCTTCTTGCATCTCGACGTCGATGTCATCGGCAAACGATGCCGGGGTTAGGCCGTACTTGTCCTCGATCCCCGAGGCGCCGCCGAGGCCCGAAACCATGCCCTCTGCGATGCAGGTGACGTCGACGCCATCAGGGAACTCTTCGGTGCCCGACTCGATCAGTGCGTCGACGAACTCTTGGTCCGCTTCGCTGGTGCCGCCGCCGCATGCCGTGGCAACGAGCGCCGTCAGCAGCAGGGCTGCGAGCGCGCGAGTGATCGTGGTGAATGCAGTCATGTTTCCGCCTTGTATGAGTGAGTTGTGTAGGAGCCGAACGGCTCGTTGAGGCTGCAACTCTAGACGGCCAGCTTTGGGGTTCGTTACACCTTGGGGAGCGCTCCCCAAGCCCCACCAACGGCACCAACACTCAACCGTTGCGTGTGAGCCGGGGACCATCGCGTCGCGGGTCGTGGTTCCCAAGCTCCGGCGTTGGCGCAGCAGTGTTGATTCTCAGCCCTGAGACGACAAGGGATCATACCCACGCAACCCACCTGGCATCTGAGCGCTCACGCAGCGTCGGATCGTCAGCGGCGAGCGAGCTTCGCCATCCAACGACAGACCCCTACCACGCTCTCATCGATGACCAAGGCGTCGCAGCTGGTGCATCGATAGGCCCGGCACCGCTGCGCTGCATTCACCATGTGCGAGAGCACACCCCGCTGATCGCCATACAGGCTCGCCTCACCGCGGACCCGTAGCGTCGTGGTACGCGTGGGGCTCTGGCAGATCGGGCAGATCACGACGACGAGCTCGCCGGAACAACGGTGACCCGACACGCCCCACACCGCAGCGCAGGGCGCCGTTGGTCGACGCGCAGGATGTCGACCTTGCTGTCCGAGGTCGTGACCCTCGGTGGGATCAAGCCTCGGATCCAGTCGACCGGCTCGGTCCACCGACCGAGCCGGAAGAGGTGACGCTCGAACGACGTAACGTTGAAGTCGTCGTCCTGGAGCACCAGCGTCGTTGGCAGAAGGGAACGTCCGCAACGCGGACACGCAGGCTTGACGCCTGCGGGAATCACACTGCGGCCTCGGCGGCCTCGGGCGTTTCGGCTTCGGTGTCGGGGTCGAAGTATTCGCTCATGTCGGCGCCCGGGCGTTCGCTGACGACTCGCGAGCTTGCGCCTGGCTTCATGCTGACGCCGTACAGGCAGTCGGCGGCTTCCATCGTGCGCTTCTGGTGGCTCACGATGATGAGCTGGGCCTCGTTGCGGAACTCGGCGACCAGGTCGAGGAACCGGTGCAAGTTCACGTCGTCGAGGGCAGCTTCGACCTCGTCCATCACGTAGAACGGCGACGGGCGGCTCCGGAACACGGCGAAGAGGAACGCCAGCGCGGTGAGCGAGCGCTCGCCACCGCTGAGCAGGGAGAGCTTGCGCACGTTCTTGCCGGAGGGTCGAGCTTCGACCTCGATGCCGGTGTTGAGAATGTCGTCGGGCGTGGTGAGCTTGAGGCCACCGGTGCCGCCCGGGAACAGCGTGCCGAAGAGAACTTCGAAGTTGGCGGCAACGTCGGCGAAGGCAGACGAGAAGACCTGAACGATCTCTTGGTCGATCGCACGGATGACCTTGTTGAGTTCTTGGCGGGACTGCTTGACGTCGTCGAGCTGGCCTTGGAGGAACTCGTGGCGTTCGCTGAGGGCTTCGTATTCTTCGAGCGCGAGCGGGTTGATCGGACCCATGATGCGCAGCTCGCGTTCGAGCTCGCTGGTGCGGGCGGCGGCGCTCATGCCCTCGGGCAGCGGCGGCGCTTCGGTGCGAATTGCTTCGCCGATCTCGACGTCGAGGTCGCGGCGCAAGGTCTCGATCGCGCCTTCGAGACGGACGTTGATCTCGGCTTCTTCGATCTGGCGTGACGCTTGACGTTCACGCAGATCCCGCAGCGATGCATCGGTCTGGCCACGCTGCTTGCGGGCGGTTTCGAGCCCCGACGCAATCGTGCGGACTTCGTCGCTCTGGCGCTGACGGCGGCTGCGTAGTGTCTCGATCCAGGTGTCGAGTTCGGCTTCGCGAGCCGAGAGCACTCGACGGAGGTCGTTGGCGATGCCGAGGCGAGCCTCGGGTGCTTCGTGGTTCTGAGCGCCGTGGCGGCCAAGGCGAGCCTCGACGTCGGCCATGCGTTCATTGAGGAAGCTGCGGCGGTTCGTGATCGCCTTGGTACGCACGGCAATGTCGTTGCGCATGCCGGCGACGAGACGGTTCTGCTCTTCGAGACGGTTCTGGTCCGTCTCCATCAGCTTGAGCTGTTCGTTCTGGGCCTCTTCGTCAGCCTCGAGCTGACCGAGGCGGGTGGTGAGCGCTTCGGTGCGCTCATCGTCGGCGACCAGGCGCTCATCGATCTCAGACAGCCGAGTGATGATCGACTCGAACTGGGTCTCGGACTTGGTGGCGTTGCGCTGCAGCGCGCTCAGCTCTTCGCCCGCACGCACGAGTTCGTCGTCGCAGCTGTTCAGCTCAGTCTGGGCGGCCTTGGCTGCAGTGGTGGCATCGGCCAGCTCGGCGGTGACGGCTTCGAGGTCGCCGGTCCGTTGGGTGACGAGCGCTTCGGCCGATTCGAGTTCGACCTTGGCTTCGTCGAGCGCTGCGCCGGTGGCGGCCAGGCGCTCAGCGCCGACACGCCAACCCGCTGGCGAGAACGACGCGCCTTCGGTAGTGACGATGTGTGCGTCGCTGTTGATGAGCGCCATCGAAACGGCCTGCTCCCAATCGTTGACGACATCGATGTGGGCGATGGTGGCGTCAAGCAGGGCTTCGACTTCGTCGGTGCGGCCGCGGACGTGCTTGCGGATCGAACGGCTCGATGCGTCGCGTGCGGCGCGGTCGACGAGCGGCAACAGCACGCCACCAGAGTCGGCGGCGGTAAGCACGGCGGCGGCCTGACCAGCGGCGTCGGCGTCGCGCACCACCACGCCGTGCGAGGCGTCGCCGAGCGCAGCAGCAAGTGCGGTCTCGTAGCCCTCGTCGATCTCGACCAGGTCGAGTAGTGGGCCGAGGACGCCATCGACTTCGGCGAGGACATCGGCGCCGGACCGAACGCGGATCTCGTCGAGTGCCAGCGTGAGGGCTTCGACGCGTGCTCGCCAGGTGGCGCGGCCGTCGCGGCTTGCGTCGAGGGCGGCAGCGGCGGCGGTGTGGCGTTCGGCGATTTCGGCCCGAGCACGGTCGGTCTCATCGAAGCGGGTGACGAGGTCGGCTTCGCGGGACTCGATGCGGGCCAGCTCATCGCGGACGGCAGCAACACCGGGATTGGCCGCATCGATGGCTTCTTGGAGTTCTTCGCGGGTCGCGGCCAGACGGCTGCGTTCGGCCTGCAGCACCTGACGGTTGCGGTTGTGGGCGGCAAGCTCGCCACGAACCTTGGCGGTCTCGTCGGCGACGTTCTCGAAGCCGTCACCCCAGGTGCGGTCGAATTCGCTGCGAGCGTCGCCGAGCTGGTTCTCGGCCGCTTCGACGCGGGCAGTCTCGTCGATGAGCAGTGCTTCGCGAGCGTCGACGTCGGCGAGGTCTCGTTGGATCTGCTCGCGGTCGGCTTCGAGTGCAGAGAGGACGGCGCCGTCGGCAGTTGCTTGGCGGTCGCTGTCGATGCTGCGGATGCGTTCGGCGAGCACGGCGTCAGCACCACGGAGGCGCTCACGGAGCGATTCGCAGCGTGAGAGCACATCGCCGGTGTCATCGGCGCCGGCTTCGGCCAGCGCAGCTTCGCCGGACTGGACTTGCTCGTCGAGTTCAGCGAGTAGCGTCGAAAGTTCTTTTTGCTTGGTGGTGAACGTGCGCTGCTCTTCGCCTGACTTCTCAAGTCGGGAACGTAGGCCCGCGATCTCTTGGCCGATCACGTGCACTCGAAGCGTGGTGAGTTCACCGATCAAGTCACCATGGCGGCGGGCCGCGTCGGCTTGGCGCTCGAGTGGCTTGAGCTGACGGCGCACTTCGCGGAGCAGGTCTTGGAGGCGAGTCAGGTTGCCTTCGGTCGCTTCGAGGCGGCGTTCGCTCTTCTCTTTGCGACGGCGGTACTTGAGCACGCCGGCGGCTTCTTCGATGATCGAGCGACGATCTTCGGGGCGAGCGTTGAGCACGGCGTCGATTTGGCCCTGCGAGATGATGACGTGCTGTTGGCGGCCGACGCCCGAGTCGCTGAGCAGGTCTTGGATGTCGAGCAGGCGGCAGGGCACGCCGTTGATTTCGTATTCGCTGTCGCCGGTGCGGAACAGGCGGCGGGTGATCGTGACTTCTTCGAACTCGATCGGCATGATGCGCGCCGAGTTGTCGAGCGTGATCGAAACTTCGGCGCGGCCGAGGGCCTTCTTCTTGGAGGTGCCGGCGAAGATGACGTCGTCCATCTTCTGGGAGCGCACCGCCGAGGGACGCTGGGCGCCGAGCACCCAGGCCATGGCGTCGACCACGTTGGACTTGCCGCTGCCGTTCGGGCCCACGACGACGGTCACGCCAGGTTCGAGATCAAGCCGCGTCGCGTCTGCGAACGACTTGAATCCCTTCATAGAAAGCGTCTTAAGAAACACAGCAAAAACGACCCTAACCAGCGCGCGAGCACCGGGCGCGGCACCCCGCGAAATCCACAGCCCAAGGCCGCGAGATCCTCAGATCATCCCCAGCAACATCCCCAACGTTGTCCCCAGGCAGAACACCCACTACCCAATCCAGGGCACAGGTCGGGCCCGCAAAGCCCACACGGCTGGGAGTTTTGGCGCCAGCCAAAACTCCGTAAGTGAGGAGCGTCAGCGACGAACGACTTAGACCTGTGACTGGTCGCAGTAGTAGGTCCAGCGGCCGGCGTACTTCGCACGCACGAGCGGCTGGCGGCTGCGGGGGCTGAGCTGGCCGTGCTTGCCGTAGACCTGCAGGTGGTCCTGGAAGTTGCCGGGGTTGCCCTGCGGGTCGACGAAGTTGGCCGACTCGATGCTGGTGCCGCGGTACTTCACGGCGTCGTTGAGCACGGTGACGACCGAACGGAAGAAGCGTCGAACCTCTTGAGTGTTCATCGAGCTCGCGATCCGGTCGTAGCGGAGGCTTGCTTCGAACAAGATTTCGTCGCTGTAGATATCGCCAAGTCCAACGATGACCGAGTTGTCGGTCAGGAGCGACTTGAGCTTGGTGTCGTAGCTGAGCACCTGGCGGCCGAAGTCGGTCCACGCCATGGCCTTGGCCAGCGGATCCATACCGATTTCGCTGAGCTCGGGCACGGTTTCGGTCAGCGGCTCTTCGGTCGCGACGACGAACGCTTCGAGGGTGTCCTTGGGGTCGAGCAGGCGCAGCTGACCTTGTTGGGTGAACGTGATCGTGACGACCGTGTCCGATTCGACAGCGTCCTTGTTGGCATTGCGGCGCACCGTCGTGGTCTCGGTCAGCGCCAGAACAAGGGTCTGGTCGTTGTCGAGCTCGAGTAGGAAGTGCGTGCCGATGCGAGACAGGTCGGTGATCTTGGCGCCAATGAGCGCGTTCGCGAACTGGGTGCGATTGCCGGAGCGCTTCACAACCTTGGCGACGCCGACATCGACGTCTTTGATCTTGCGTCCGACGATGTCGCGGTCGAGTTCTCGACGCACGATTTCGGCTTCGGGCAGGAAGATGGTCATGAGGCACGCCTCTCGGGTGCGGGTTCGGCCACAGCGACCGGTCCCGGGGTTCGATTCAATGCTGCTACGGCCACGCCGGCCGCAGCCTGTTCGGCTTCCTTCTTGGAACTGCCGGTGCCCTCTCCGAGCACTTCGTCGCCAACGACGACTTGGGCGGTGAATTCGCGGGCGTGGTCGGGGCCCGAGGTTTGCACCACGTATTCAGGCGGTCGGTCGAATGCGGCGACCGCCATTTCTTGCAATCGCGTCTTGTGGTCAAAGCCGCCGGGTCCTTGTCGGACTGCGTCGGCAATTTCGGAGCGCCAAAGGCCGAGCACCACGGAACGAGCGGCTTCGAAGCCCCCGTCCAGGTACACGGCGCCGATGACGGCTTCGAGGGCATCGGCGAGGATCGACTGTTTGTCGCCACCGCCGGTTGTGCGCTCGCCCTTGCCGAGCAGCAGCACCTCGCCAAGCGAAATCTCGCGGGCGATACGAGCGAGCGTCGCCGCATTGACCACGCCAGCGCGAAGCTTGGCGAGTTCGCCTTCGGGCAGCTCGGGATGACCGCTATAGATCTCGTCGGCCACCATGAGTCCGAGGACGGCGTCGCCGAGGAACTCGAGACGCTCGTTCGATTCGGCCTGCCCGTTTTCCGCGCACCACGACCGGTGCGCCAACGCCAACCGAAGAAGGTCAGGATTGGCGAACTCGTAGCCGATCGCCGCCGGCAGATGGCCTAGATCGTGCGAAATCAGCTGTTTGCCTTGTTATCGATGTAGTCGACGGCGTCGCGGACGGTGCGAAGATCTTCGAGGTCTTCGTCGTCGATGCGGAAACCGACGGTGCGCTCGCTGAGCTCTTCCTCGATTGCCTCGACGAGCTCGATAAGCGCGAGCGAGTCGGCTTCGAGGTCATCAGCGAAGCTGTCGCCCTCGTTGATGGAACCGGGCTCGATTTCGAGAATCTCTGCGAGACGATCTCGGACGAGCGCGAGTATTTCAGAACGATCCATGGGACTCGAATTCACGTGGGTTTCGGCGGGCACGTGCCACCCCTCCTAGCGTTGAACTGGGCACAGCGGAGCCATCTCCACAAAATGTGGGGATGGTTGCAGGCCAGAGCGGCCCGAGTATATCGAAAATGACCGGTTTTGAGGTGTATGGGCGCCGCTGAGCCGCTCAGTGGGCGAACCGGGCGTCTAGGATCCGCCCTGTTGCCTGCATTCCAGGCACATCATGACGGAAATGTCACGAGGAGACAGCAAAATGGCCAAGGTCACGATTTATCACAACCCTCATTGAGGATCTTCCAAGAATGCCTTGGCGGTCGCCGAGGATCTGGGTGTTGACCACGATGTCGTCCTCTACATGAAAGAGCCGCCGGACAAGGCCACGCTCGAAAAGATCGTCGCCGGCCTTGAAGACCCGGTTGAAGATCTCGTCCGCAAGGACTCCAAGTTCAAGAAGATGGAACTCAACCCGGACGACTACGTCGATAACCCCGAGGCCGTCGTTGAGTTGCTTTCACAACAAAAGGCACTGCTGCAGCGTCCCGTCGTCGTAAAGGGCAAAAAGGCCATCATCGGACGGCCCAAAGCCCGCATCGCCGAGTTCCTGTCCTGACCTAGACTCAGATCGTCTGCAGCACTGCGGCTTCACCCCACCGGCTCGCCGGAATACGGGGTGACCGCCGCCGGTTACAAACACTGTCGGTTACCGCCCCTGGAGGCAACAAACGCAATGACCGCATTACAAACCTCAGTTCCCGCAATCTCGCTGAACGAAGATGACCGCGGCGAATTCGTCGCCAAGGTCTATCAGCACGTCGCTGCCGCCGTCGCCGCATTCGTCGGCTTCGAAGCACTGCTGTTCATGACTGGCATCGCCGAGCGCATGTACGAGTTCTTCTTCGCGAGCGGCGGCCGGTGGTTGCTGCTCCTCGGCGCCGTCATGATCGGCAACTGGTTCGTGACCAACGCCGCTCGTGACTTCGGCAACCCGGCTCGCCAATACGGCAGCCTGTTGGCGACCGCAGCGATTCAGGCGCTGATCTTCGCACCGTTCCTGTTCTACGTGTACAAGGTGCAAAACGCCGGAAGCACCGTCGCTGCCGCCGCACTCGTGACCGGGGTCGGCTTTGCGGCGCTCACCGTCATCGGCATGGTGACTCGCAAGGACCTGTCATTCATGCGACCGCTCATCATGTGGGGCTTCGGTATCGCCATGGTCGCCATCGTCGGCGCCTTGCTGTTCGGCTTCAACCTCGGTATCTGGTTCTCGGTGGCCATGATCGCCCTTGCTGGCGGCGCCATCCTCTATCAGACCCAGACGATCATCCGGACGTACCCGGCGAACGCGTACATCCCGGCAGCGATCAGCCTCTTCGGCTCACTCATGACGATGTTCTGGTACGTGCTGCGCCTCTTCATGCAGCTCTCCCGGGACTAAGTCTTTCGCAATCGCGGCTTCGCTTCGCTCGGGCCGCTCTGCAGAAGCTCTGGACCTGAGCTTTCTCGCATCAACCGATTCGACGCCCTCGTGCCGCTGGCACGGGGGCGTTGCTCGTTTTCCGGGTCCGTCGATCGTTTCCACAATGTGGAAATGAGGTGACGCTCTTTCCGTCACCGTTTATCGTCGGGCGATGGCCGTGCAGAGCGTCGACCGGGCGCTGGACCTGATGGAACTGATCGGCGAGCAGCCAGGAGGCCTCGTCGACCTGTCGCAGCGGGCAGATCTTGCGCCGAGCACCGCATCTCGACTGCTGGGAGCGCTCACCGATCGAGGCGCCGTTCA
>CAZEMU010000020.1:26416-41113 GCA_964513315.1 uncultured Acidimicrobiaceae bacterium
GGCACCTACGTCGAGGGCCTGTCGAGTGTCGCCGCTCCGATCCTTGGCCCCGATGGCACGGCGATCGCCGCGGTCCTCGGATACGGGCCGAGCTACCGATTCCCCGCCGAAGGCCGTGAGGCGGCGGTCGCCGCGATCGTCGCTGAGGCGGGCGCCACCATCACCCGACTGTTGGAGGACTGACATGGCTCGACGCGGCCGCGCCCGATCGACGGCAACCGAACCACGCATCCGTCAACTCCCCTGGCGCCAGGTCGAGATGACGCACGGCCCGCTGCCGATCCTCGACGACGAGGGCGTGCAGCGCATCCACGATGCGTCGATCCGAGTACTCGAAGAGCTAGGCATCGAGCTGTGGAGCGAAGAAGCCCGCCAGCTCTTTGCTGATGCGGGAGCGATCGTCGACGGCGAGATCGTGCGCATCGGCGCTGACATCGTCGAAGCGGCGTTGGCGACCGCACCGTCGAGCTTTACGCTCACGAGCCGCAACGAGGCCAAGCAGCTCGACCTGGGCGGCAACCGGGTTGCCTTCGGGCTCGTGGCAGGGCCGCCCGCAGTCCACGACGAGGTCAACGGCCGCCGTGTCTCGAACATGGGCGACTACGAGAACTTCATCAAGCTGGCCCACTACTTCAACGCCGTGCACATCGTCGGCAACCAGGTCGCTTCGCCGATCGAGCTCCCGGCGAACAACCGGCACCTCGACGCGTACCTGGCCAACCTCACGCTGTCGGACCTGAGCTACCACTGTCTCGCGATCGGTCGTGGGCGGGCTCGCGATGGGATCGAGATGATGGCGATCAGTCGTGGCATCACGGTCGAAGAGATGGCCGACTCCCCCGGCGTGATCACCGTGATCAATGTCAACTCGCCGCGCCGTTTCGACGAAGAGATGGCGAACGGCCTGATGGAAATGTCAGCGCACGGCCAAGCAGTGTCGGTCACCCCGTTCACGCTGATGGGGGCCATGACACCGGTGACGCTGGCGGCCGGCTTGACCCAACAGAACGCCGAGGCGCTGTTCGGGATTGCGCTCACACAGCTCGTGCGGCCGGGAGCGCCGGTCGTGTACGGGTCGTTCACGTCGAACGTCGACATGCGCTCGGGAGCGCCTGCGTTCGGTACGCCGGAGCACGCCAAGGCCAACGTCGTGTCGGGCCAGCTCGCTCGGCGCTATGGGCTTCCGTATCGCAGCTCGAACTCGTCCGCATCGAACGTGGTCGACGCACAGGCTGCGTACGAAACGCAGATGTCGTTGTGGGGTTCGATCCTCGGTGGCACGAATCTGATTTACCACGCGGCCGGCTGGATGGAAGGCGGACTGCAGGCGAGCTACGAGAAGTTCATCCTCGATGTCGAGATGCTCCAGCACATGATGGAGTTTCTGACCCCGATCGATCTGAGCGACGAAGCTCTCGCGTTCGATGCGATGGAACGGGTGCCGACGGGCGGCCACTTCTTCGGCGATCAGCACACGCTGGATCGCTACACGTCGGCGTTCTACTCCCCGATGCTCAGCGACTGGCAGAACCACGGCGCCTGGACCGAAGCCGGCGGCCTCAACGCCACCCAGCGAGCGACCGCGCTCTGGCAAACCGCACTCGATGACTACCAGGCGCCAGCGATGCCCGACGACCGGCGCGAAGCGCTCGACGATTACGTCGCTCGCCGAAAAGAACAGATCGGCGACGGCGAGCCGTAACCCACCCGTTCGGGCTCAGGGCCAGGCTGCCCGGGCGGTGAGGGTGAGCACGGTGGCGGCGACGAAGAGCAAGAGCGACAGCGTCATGGCGGTTGGCACCGTGAAGACCTCGGCGACGGCGCCGAGCGAGATGCCGCCGATGACTTCGCCGATCGATTCGCTCTGCCCCATGAACGAGTGCGTCGTGGCCCGTGCTGAGTTCGATGCGAACGTGTTCGTCCAGACCTCGACGAGCGGCTGGGTTGCGCTGTGAAAGCCGCCTTGGACGACCATGCCGATCGCCGCCAACCACAGCAGTTCCACGTGGGCGAGCACACCGATGCCGGCAGCAGTGACGGCGAGGAACAGTGCCATTGCAGGCACCACGCTGCGTCCGCTGATGCGGCGTCGAGCGACTGCGAGCAAGCCAGCAGCGATGAGGAGACGGGCTGCGACCAGCACGCCGACGACCACGGCTTCGTTCACGTCATCGGGGAAGCCGACATCGACCAGGCGCTGAATGTCGAGCCGGTCGATGGCTTCTTTGGCGATGCCGCCGATGACGATGACGGTCGCCAGGATGCGCAGCGCGCCGATCTGTTTCACCTGGCTCCACCCGTCGCCGAGCGTGGCGAAGAACTCGGCCCAGCCTTCGCCCTTGTTTCGGGTGAACCCGTGCTCGGGCATGATCGCCAGCAAGACGAGCCCCCAGAGGAACAGGCATGCGCCGGTCGCCGCAATCGCGACCGACAACGACGTGAGCGCCGCGAGACCGGAGAACAGACCAATGCCGACGATGGCGGCCAAGAACTGGATCTGGGATCGGCGCAGAATGAGCGGCTCGGCCTCGTCGACCGAGCCCGTCTCGTCGGTAATCCACGCGGTCTCTGCGCCGCTGTGGAAGGTCGAGGCGACGCCGACCAATACCTGGCTTGCGATGAGGAGCGCGTAGTCCTCAACGAATGCGCTCAGGCCGAACGCGATGCCGCCGAGCAGGTAGCTGATGATGACGGAGAGTCGACGGCTGTAGACATCGGCAACGACCCCAGTCGGAATCTCGCTCACGAAGATCGCGGCTTCGAACACCGTGCCCAGCAAGACGAGCTGCAGCGGCGAGAGTTCGACGTCGGTGACGAGGCGGGTGAAGAAAAGCGGCCAGAAGGCTCGCTCGCACGCCCAGCGAACTGCACCGTTCGCGATGTAGACGCGCTCGGCGCTGACGGGAGTCACCGGCGCACCTTAGGTCTCGGTCGGGTTGACCGCTTCGGTTTCTGCGCCGCTACGTTCGGCGGTCGGAATCGACAGGAGAAGCCATGCTGCAGGTGAACGAGTACTTCGACGGCAACGTCAAATCAATCGGCTTTCAGGGCCAACCACTCGCCGCCTCGGTCGGCGTCATGGCGCCTGGCGAATACGAGTTCGGCACTTCGCAGAAGGAAGTCATGACGGTCGTCAGCGGCGAGCTCGTCGTGAAGCTGCCGGGCAGCGACGAGTTTGTCGCGTACCCAGCCGGCCAGAGCTTCGAGGTCGACGCCAACCAGAAGTTCCAGCTCCAGGTCGCTGTCGACACCGCCTACCTCTGTACCTACGAATAACGGGTCGCCGCCTCGAACGGGTGTCAGGCACCGTTCGCTGCCGGCGTAGTGTCGGGGCATGACCAAGGTGCTCGTGCATGGCAATCCGGAGACCAAGGCGGTGTGGCGGCTGCTGATCGCCGCCCTCGCCGAGCGAGGAGTCGACGATGTCGTCACCCTCGACATCCCCGGCTTCGGCGCTCCGGTCCCAGACGGGTTCGCAGGCACGGCCGAGGCGTACGGCGAATGGCTTGCGGGCGCGCTTGGTGAGCTCGACGGCCCCGTCGACCTCGTCGGCCATGACTGGGGTTCTGGTCACGTGCTCGGCATCGTCGCCGATCGACCCGACCTCGTTCGCAGCTGGGCGGTCGACATCATTGGCCTCGCCCACCCGGACTACGTGTGGCACGACGCCGCACAGGGTTGGCGCACCCCCGACGTCGGCGAAGAAATGGTTGCCGGAATGGCGAGCGCGGGACTCGAAGACAAGATCGCGTTGTTCGAGAGCTTCGGGATGCCGAACGACATCGCGGCCGATGTTGCGCCGTGGGTGAACGACGACATGGCGGCCAGCATCCTGACGCTGTATCGCAGCGCCGACCCCGAGGATCTCCAAGCGCTCGCGGATCGCGTTGTCGCCGCCGAGGACCGCCCGGGGCTGGCACTCAGTGCGCTCGACGATCCCTATGTTGCGGCCGATCTCGCCCCGGCGACGGCCGAGCGCTTCGGTGCGGCGCTCGTCGAACTTGAGGGCCAGGGCCACTGGTGGATGCTCGAGGACCCGAATCCGGCCGCCGACGCCTTGGTCGACTTCTGGGCGCAGCTTGGCTAGGCGGTTCCGTCGCCAGTTGGATCGGTAAAGCCAAGGTCGGCTTCGCGTTCGCTGATTGCGATGAGCGCAGCGTTCACGATGCTGCCAGCGGAGATGCCGACGATGTCGTGCAGGTCGGCAATAGTGCCGGACTCGCCGAAGCGGTCGACGCCAAGCGTGTACTGGCGAGTGCCGAGGGCTGATCCGAGCCAGGCCAGGCTGTGGCTCGCTGCGTCGTGCACGCTGACGACCGGGCGCTGTCGTTCCGACGGCGGCACGAGCCGATGCAGCTGGCTCGGCACTCGAATGGCCGAGGCACGTGCCACGCCGGCCGCGTAACTCGCACGCCACGAGTTGTAGACACGGTCCGGGCTCGTGAGCTGCACGACGGTCGCTTGCACGCCTTCATCGTCGAGTTCGCTCGCAGCTGCGACGGCCTCGGGAGCCATCGCGCCGGTCGTCACGATCGTGACCGCTGGTCGGCCGTCGTCGACTGCCTCGTCGGCTCCATCGATCAGCCGGTAGCCGCCGGCAAGCACTTGTCGGCGCAGTACGTCTTCGCCCACCCGTTCGAGTGCAGCGGCGAAGGGCGCCTGGTCGATCGGCCGTGTGGACATGCGCAGGTAGGTGCTCATGCCATCGGGAGCGGCGAGCTGAGCGATCGCATCGCACAACAGCCAGTCGACTTCGGTCGCGTACGCAGGTTCGGCGTAGTGCAGATCGGGCAGCTCAGCGCCGACCGATGCCGTGATCGTCGACTGGTGGGCTCCGCCCTCGGGAGCGAGCGTGACGCCCGACGGTGTGCCCGCGACGATGAAGCGTCCGGCGTTGTAGAGCCCGTAGATGAACGCGTCGAGGCCCCGCAGGACGAACGGGTCGTAGACCGTGCCGATCGGAAACAACTGCTCGCCGTGATGGTCATGGCTGAGGCCAAGTTGGCCGAGCAGCATGAACAGGTTCATCTCACTGATGCCGAGTTCCATGTGTTGCCCCGACGGCGTCGGCGCCCACTGCAGAAGTCGCTCCGCGCCGCCGTGGTCGTCGCGCTCGTCGGGCCACCACACGCCGGTCTTGTTGATCCAGCCGCCCAAGTTCGTCGAGATCGACACGTCGGGAGCAGTCGTCACGATCCGCTCGCCCACGCCCGGCACGTCGGCGAGGCTCGACAGCACGCGACCGAACGCCTCTTGCGTCGACTGCATGCCTGACGTGACAGGAGGGCGCACGCCTGCGGGAAGCGCCGGTTGTGGCCTCGGGATCGGCGCCGGGTTGTTGATGTCTCCGCCGACGGCGTCGCACCACTTCCCCGCCGCCGAGTCCGATGCGAACCGATCCCATTCCGTCGCCTCGGTCAAGCCGATGCGCTCACGGAAGGCGTCGACCTCGTCGGGCGAGAGCAGCTTGGAGTGGTTCAGGGGATCGCCCGCAATCGGCAGGCCCCAACCCTTGATCGTGTAGGCGAACACGACCGACGGCCGATCGGTCACGGCGTCGCATTCGCGGAACGTGTCGATCAACAGGCCGAGGTCATGGCCGCCCAGGTCGGTGACGAGCTCCTTGAGTGCTGCATCGTTGTAAGACGTAGCAAGGAAGCGCACGACGGTGTCGGCACCGACGAGGAACTTCTCGCGGAACGCTGGCCCCTCGAGCGCAAACAGCGACTGGTAGGCCTCGTTGGGCATGGCGTCGATGTGAGCGCGCAGCGCGTCGCCGCCGGTCTCGTTGAACGCGGCGCTGAGCCTGCTGCCGTACTTGGCCTCGGCGACGTGCCAGCCGACGTCGCGAAATACGGCCTTGAGGCGCTCAGCAGCGATATCGGGAATGACGCGGTCGAGCGATTGCCGGTTGAGGTCGACGACCATCGTGAAGTTCGACAACCCCTCGGTCATCGGCTCGGCGACCGCTTCCCAGACGTTGCCCTCATCGAGTTCGGCGTCACCGACGAGTGCCAGGAACCGGGCGTCGGCGCGCTCGCCGAAGTGGTTGTCGACGTAGTTGCGCGTGAGCGCACTGAACAGCGGGGCGACCGCACCGAGCCCGACCGAGCCGGTCGAGAAGTCGGACACGTCAGGGTCCTTGGTGCGCGATGGATAGGCCTGCAGCCCGCCCCGTTGGCGCAGCGTCGTGAGCCACGACCGGTCGAGCTCGCCGGTCAGGTATTTGATGGCGTGGTAGACGGGCGACGCGTGCGGCTTGACAGCGACCTTGTCCTCGCCGCCGATGTGGGCGAACCACAGTGCCGTCATGATCGACACCATCGACGCCGAGGACGCTTGGTGGCCACCGACCTTGACCTGGCCGCTGGCTGGGTCAGAGGCATCGCGTCGGTTCGCGACGTCAACGATCCGGGTGGCGAGCCACAGCACGCGCTGCTCAATCTCTCGCAACACGCCGAGATCGACGGGCGGTGCTACCTGGGGCCGGACCGGGTTACTCACGTTGCTGCCTCCTGTTCTCGAAGGAACTCGACGAGCGCATCTGCAGCTCCTCGTAGGTGCGTGTTTAGCAGCGCAACCGCCGCGGGCGCATCGCCGCTCCGGCAGGCGTCGAGAAGCGCATGGTGCTCCGCGTCGGAATCGGCGCTTCCGCCGAGCGAGTCGAGATAGAGCAGCACGTACGGGGCGACGGAGGCGTGCAGGATTGCTGCGACCGATAGGCCGCGGTTCCAGGCGGCGGGTGCATACAGCGCCCGGTGGAACGCCCAGTTCGCTTCGGTTGGCGAGCTTGTGTTCTCGGGTTTGGCGGTGGACTGGTCGAGTACAAGTTCGGCTTCGGCGAGGTCGACGATCGTCAGCTGGGCAACCGCTCGTTCGAGCAGCAGCGGCTCGAGGGCGAGTCGAAGCGCGAAGTTCTCCTCGGCGTCGGCCGAGGTCAACACCGGCACTCGGGCGCCACGGTTGGCCTCGAACTCGAGCAAGCCGATGCCGGCGAGACGCTGCAGCGCCTCGCGCACCGGGATCTTGCTCACACCCAGCTCCTCCGCCAGCTCATCCTGACGAAGGCGGATGCCTGGACCGAGCTCACCTCGAAGGAGACGGTCCCGCACGGTGGCTTCCACAACGTCAACTGTTGACATTTCTTGATCGTATACGTTTATGCTCTCGCCATGAGTCTTCAGGATTTCGCTCGCCATCCACTGCTGTTCGGCCCCTCGCCGAGGCGCTGACCCAAGGGTGCGACACCCTCGTCTCGATCGGTGGCATTCAATCGAACCACACTCGCCAGGTGACCGGTGTCGCCAACTACCTCGGCCTCAAGGCTGTGACGGTTCAAGAAGGCTGGGTCGACTACAACGACATGGCCTACGACAAGGTCGGCAACATTCAGCTAACCCGGATCATGGGTGGCGACGTGCGGATCGACCCGGCGGGTTTCGACATCGGCATCCGCGACTCGTGGCAGCGAGCGCTCGATTCGGTCGTCGAGGCCGGCGGCAAGCCGTACGCGATTCCGGCTGGCGCGAGCGACCACCCGCTCGGAGGCCTCGGCTTCGCCAACTGGGCCGTCGAAGTGCAAGCCCAAGAAGCCGAGCTCGACACGTTCTTCCACTCGATCATCGTGTGCACCGTCACCGGGTCGAGCCACGCCGGCATGATCGCTGGCTTCGCGCTCGAAGAACGCGACGACCGCAAGGTCATCGGCATCGACGCGTCGGCGACCCTGCCGCAGACGATCGACCAGGTGACTCGCATCGCCCAGAACACCGCCGACAAGATCGGCGTCGGCCGCACGCTGCGTGACGACGAGATCATCGTTGCGTCTGGCTACGAGGGCCCCGCCTACGGGGTGCCCGATGCGACCACCGTCGAAGCCATCCACCTCGCCGCCCGCACCGAGGGCATGCTCACCGACCCGGTCTACGAAGGGAAGTCGCTGGCCGGCATGATCGGCATGATCCGATCCGGCGAGATCCCCGCCGGATCGCGAGTGCTCTACTGCCACCTCGGCGGCCAGCCTGCGCTACCGGCCTATGCCGGCTTTCCCGGCCTCGGCTCACCCGAGCGAGAACTGTCTCACTGAACTTGTGGCGTACTGAGCTCGTGCTGGTTCCGGGAACAGCAATGGGGTCACGAAATCGATTGCCGCTTCCATCGGACGACCGGGGAAAGCGTCGATGAGCCCCTGCTTGAACTCATCGCCAGACTCTGCGGTGCCAACCAGTTCGGCGGCCGTGTTCAGCCAGGCGATGTTGACGTCGTACTCACTCGGATCCGTCGGGTCGCCGTGACCGGGTAGCACCCGCGGGTACTCGTCGGCGGTTGCGGCCAGCTCTTCAAGCACGGGGATAGCTGGCCACAGACGCCGTGGCCGATCGGGAAGAAAACGACCTCGGACCCGTTGCATGGATAGGTCAGTTTTTGTTTGCAACCAACTTGGTCTAGCTTTGCAACCGACTCAGGAGGACCTGCGCACATGGCGCTTCAGCAAGAGAACGACCTCGGGACAGCCAGCTGTTCCATCCAAGCGACCCTCGACCTCGTCGGCGATCGCTGGACCTTGCTGATCCTGCGAAACATCTTCCGTGGCGTCCACCGCTTCAGCCAGATCGCGGCCGACCTCGGCATCGCCAAGAACCTGCTCGCCGACCGGCTCGGCAAGCTCGTCGACCACGGCATCTTGCACAAGGTCCCCTACCAAGAGCGTCCGCTGCGCCACGAGTACCGGCTGACGCCCAAAGGCATGGACCTCTCCCCCGCCCTCGTCGCCCTGATGGGCTGGGGCGACCGCTGGGCCGCCGACGGCGAGCCACCCACCGTTCTCATCCACGACGCCTGCGGGACTGCGCTCGAGCAAGTCCTGCTGTGCGAGACGTGCGACGAAACCGTTCGACCTTCCAACATCCGTTCACGTCCCGGCTCCGGCCAGGCGGAGGATTCCTGATGACTGCAACCGATCACGCCACAAGCAGCCACGCCAAGGCACAGGAGCTTCTGGAGCTCCCGTTCACCGAGCTGCTGGCCCGAGCGCGTGCGGTGCGCGACGAGACCTGGGGCACCCGGGTCACGTACTCGCCCAAGGTGTTCATCCCGCTCACCATGTTGTGCCGGGACAAGTGCGGCTACTGCACGTTCGCGCAGCCACCTGCGCGGCTCGAGCACCCGTACCTCGAACCCAAGGATGTGCTCAAGATCGCCCGCCAGGGCGCCAAGGTCGGCACCCACGAGGCGCTGTTCACCCTCGGCGAACGGCCCGAGCTTCGCTACCCGATCGCTCAGGAATGGCTGCGCGATCACGGCTACGAGACCACCGTCGAGTACCTCGTCGCCATGTGCCGCATGGTGCGAGACGAGGTCGGCCTGCTGCCCCACGCCAACGCGGGCGCCCTGTTCCGCGACGAGCTGCTTGCACTGCGCGAGGTCTCGCCGAGTCAGGGAATGATGATCGAGTCGCTCAACCCGAACCTCGACGCCCACCGAGGTGCGCCGGATAAGGAACCCCAGCGCCGCCTCGACACGCTCGAGCTTGCCGGTGAGCTGGCGATCCCATTCACGACCGGAATCCTGATCGGCATCGGCGAGTCGCTCCAGGACCGGATCGACGCGCTCGTCGCCATCGCCGATTCCCATCGCCGCCACGGCCACGTGCAAGAGGTCATCGTCCAGAACTTCTTGCCCAAGGACGGCACGTCGATGCACCTGTGGCCGCCCTGCGACCACGACGACTACCTCCAGGCAATCGCGCTTGCTCGCCTGATTCTTCCGCCCGAGATTCATCTGCAGGCACCGCCGAATCTGTCCGACGACTTCGGTGTGCTGCTCGACGCCGGCATCGACGACTGGGGCGGTGTCTCACCGGTCACCGCCGACCACGTCAACCCCGAACGCCCCTGGCCTGCCCTCGACCGCCTGCGCGAGGTCACCGAAGGCAAGGGCATGGCGCTGGCGCCGCGCCTCACGATCTACCCCGAGTACGCGCTCGACCCTGACCGCTGGCTCGACGATGCGAACCGCTTCCCCGTCATGGATCGCAGCGATGCCGAAGGCTTGGGCCGCGACGACCCTGGCGCGATCTTCCCCGAGCGCACCATGGAAGCCGCCAAGGTCGAAGACGGCGCCGACTTCGTCGTCATCGGCGACAAGTCGACCACGTGGTACTCGGGCGCGGAGAACGACCCGCCGACGCTGATCCCCTCCCGGGCTGCAGCGACCGGTGCAGTGGCCGAGGTTCTTGCTGGCGTCCAGGCTGGCCAAGAGGTCGGCGTCGACGAGATCGTCACCCTGTTCTCTGCCCGTGGCCCCGAGGTTGCCGCCGTCTGCGAAGTCGCGGACGACCTTCGCAAGCAAGCCGTGGGCGACGTGCTCACGTGGGTCCACAACCGCAACATCAATTACACCAACGTCTGCACGTTCAAGTGCAAGTTCTGCGGCTTCAGCAAAGGCCCTCTGTCGCTCAACCTGCGGGGCACCCCCTACCTGCTGACGCTCGAGGAGATGCAGGAACGCTGCATCGAGGCGGCCGAGATGGGCGCCACCGAGGTCACGCTGCAAGGCGGCATTCACCCGAGCTTCGACGGCGACTACTACATCGAGGTCGCCCGGGCGGTCAAAGAAGCCGTCCCCGACCTCCACGTGCACGGCTTCACCGCACTCGAGGTCTTCGAGGGCGCAAAGCGACTCGAAGTCGGCCTCCCCGAATACCTGATGATGCTCAAGGACGCCGGCCTGGCGTCGCTACCCGGTACGGCCGCCGAGATCCTCGACGATGGGATCCGCGAGATCCTGTGCCCCGACAAGATCAACACCGACGAATGGCTTGAGGTCCACGAGGCCGCCCACTCGATCGGCCTGCACAGCAACATCACGATCATGTGCGGCTCGGTTGAGCAGCCCATCAGCTGGGCCCGCCACATGGTGCGCACACGTGAGCTGCAGAAGCGGACCGGTGGCTTCACCGAGTTCATTCCGCTGCCGTTCGTGCACATGGCGTCGCCGATCTACCTGCAGCGCAAGGCCCGCCGAGGCATGACCTTCCGCGAGATCCTCCTCATGCACGCCGTCGGCCGCATCGCCTATCACGGCTGGATCGACAACGTGCAAGTGTCCTGGGTCAAGATCGGCGTCGAAGGCGCCCATCAGGTCCTGCAAGCCGGAGCCAACGACCTAGGCGGCACGCTCATGGACGAGAACATCTCGCGAGCCGCAGGCGCATCGCATGGCCAGGGCCTCGTCGAGGCCGATTTCCAGGCACTGGCCGAGCCGCTCGGCCGCACGACCCGCCAACGCACGACCGGCTACGGCCGTGCAGACGGCAAGCTCGACACCGCCTCGGCGACCCGTGTGGGACTCGACGGCCTCAAGGACGAACGTCGCATCCTGCTCCCGAACGAATACGTCGGCGTCGGCCGCAACTGACACGCGAGTGCGGGCAAGACACCGCACCTGCCAAAACTGGGGCGCGACGGCGGAAGGATCGGTGAGACTGTGAAGATGAGCACTCCGACGCTGAGTTCGATGCAAGCCGACATTACGACGCTCGATGTTGACGTCATCGTCAATGCGGCGAACGAGTCGTTGCTTGGCGGAGGCGGCGTCGACGGCGCCATTCACAGCGCTGCCGGACCCGAGCTGTTGACGTTCTGTCGCACGCTCGACGGTTGCCCCACGGGTCAGGCGAAGATATCTCCCGGCTTCGACCTCAGCGCACGATGGATCGCCCACGCCGTCGGACCGATCTGGCACGGTGGCGACAACGGCGAAGCCGACCTGCTCGCCTCGTGCTACCGGGAGTCGCTCGCGCTCGCCGATGAGGTCAATGCGACCAGCATCGCCTTCCCCGCGATCTCAACCGGCGTGTACGGCTACCCGCCCGAGCCGGCCGCACGCATCGCCGTCAAGACCGTTCACTCCGCCACCACCGACATCGAGCAGGTGATCTTCTGCTGCTTCGATAGCCAAACCCTCGCAGTCTACGAAGAGGTGCTGGCCGGCTGAGAGCGACCTCGCCGCATCGAAGGCGGGCTACCTGACGATCTGGTCGAGGACGGCTTCGAGCGACGCGACCGTGCGGTCGACGTTGTGCAGCTTGTCGAGACCGAAGAGGCCGAGACGGAAGGTTGAGAAGTCGTCGCCTTCGTCGCACATGAGCGGCACACCGCCGGCGATCTGCATGCCGTGCGCGGCGAACTTCGAACCGTTCTTCATGTCCGGGTCGCCGGTGTAGCTCACGACAACGCCGGGAGCACCCCAGCCATCGGCGGCGACGCTGACAATCCCGCGCTCAGCCAGCGCAGCGCGCACTCGGTCACCGAGCTCCTGCTGCTCGGCCATGATCTTGTCCATGCCGTAGGCCTCGGACTCGAGGGCGACGTCTCGGAAGATGGTCAGCGCGTCGGTCGGCATCGTGGCGTGATAGGCGTGCTTGCCGGACTCGTAGGCGTGCATGATTTCGCGCCACTTGCGCAGGTCGGCCGAGAAGCTCGTCGACGGCGGAGCGGCCGACAGTGCTTCGTGACCGCGCTTGCTAAGCATCACGAGGCCAGCGCACGGCGGACCCGTCCAGCCCTTCTGCGGCGCGCTGCACAGCACGTCGACACCGGTCGCTTCCATGTCGACCCAGATCGCGCCAGACGCGATGCAGTCGAGGACCATCAGCCCGCCGTGCTCATGGACGGCGTCGGCCAATGCCTTGATGTAGTCGTCGGTCAGGATCATGCCGGCCGAGGTCTCGACGTGCGGAGCGAAGACGACGGCAGGCTTCTCTTCGCGGATCTTGGCCACGACCTCGTCGATCGGACATGGCGCGAACTGACCGGTAGCACCCGCTTCGACGCGACGAGCCTTCATGACCGTTTCGCTGGCCGGAATCGAACCCGCATCGAAGATCTGGGTCCAGCGATAGCTGAACCAACCGTTGCGAACCACGAGCACGTGCTGGTCAGTGGCGAACTGGCGAGCGACGGCTTCCATACCGAAGGTTCCACTGCCGGGCACGATCGCAACCGCGTCGGCGTTGTAGGTCTCGCGCAGGATCCGTGACAGGTCGTTCATGACTTGCTGGAAGCCAGCAGACATGTGGTTGCGGGCACGGTCGGTGTACACGACCGAGTATTCGAGAAGGCCGTCGGGATCGACGTCGGGAAGAAGTCCAGGCATGGCCGGATCGTACCCCCTACACGTTCTGTGGACATTGGCGGCCACACGGTGGCCACAGATGTCCATTTTTCCCAAGGGAGGTCTACCTGAGCCGAGCGCTTGCACTCACGAGCGCCGCCCATGCCGCAGTCGTGCGGGCCTGCGACGAGGTCGACGAACGCATCGAAGCCAAGCAGATCCCCGACACCGCGGACTACTTCCGTCAACAGGCGATCATCTCGATGGCGGTCGAGCAGCTCAGCGAGGCCATGGACCTGCTCGCCCGAACCCAAGGGGGCAACGGGCTGCGCGAGGGATCCAACTTTGAGCGCCGCCAGCGCGACTTCCGAGCGATGCCACTGCACATCAACGTGCATCAAGATCGCATCACCCACCAGCTGGGCCGCTACGCCCTCGGCATCGAACTCGATCCGTTCTAGTCCGAGAGCAGCGGGACAACCTCCGAAACCGCGGTTCGGCTCTTGCGCCACACACCGATTCCGGCGGCAACAAACAGGCATGCGGTCAGCACGATCAATCCGCTGCGCAGATCGGTCGGAGCGCCTTCGGCCGTGACCCAGATGTATGCATAGGGCGCGACAAACATCACGACGGCCACCACAAGATGGCGAGCGATGCCCCGACCATCGGATCGGGCGATCGCCGCAGGGAGCTCGGCGACTGCGGTCGCATAGGGAATCGCCGTACCGATGTCGATCACGGCAAAGATCCACGGATTCACGCCGTAGTCCCGAAAGAGACCCCAGGCGATGACCGCCCGCAGGATCGAATAGCCGACAACGCCGATGATCCACGCACGCTTGACGTTGAGCCCGCCGAAGGTCGAAGCCATCAGACGCTGTCCCCAACGCCCGCAGCGACAAGCTCGGACTGGGTTGCCAGGTCACCTGTCCCCCACACGTAGCTGCCGTACGCATCGGTTGGCGGCCAAAAGGTCTGGTCGACGCTTCCATCGCTGAGGCCGGCAAAGGCATCGACGAATGACAGGTGGATGGCGACGTTCAATCCACCGAACAACTCCCGTTCGGCGCCAATCTGCGTCATGGGGAACCATCGCGAAAGGATGCGGCAGAGGCTGACCTCGACCGCACACACCCAGCTGTCGCATGGCAGCGTGGCGGCGAACTGGAACGCCTCGCGGTACAGCCGTCGGGCCACTTCGAATGGCCGAGCCGCGCTTCGATCCACGGCGAGCGCCGACACTTCCGAGCAGTCACTACTCACCTGCAGCGATGGCCACCAGCCATGGCTTGGAAGTGGCCCGCCCGTGGGATCGATGAGGCGCAGGTGAGCTACGGCTTGATCGTCGTGGAACAGCGCAAGGTGCCATGAGGAGGATGACCACTCATCGAGGAGCAGCCCGTCGTCGGTGATGATTTGGCCGTCGGGCACGAACCCTGACGCCTCGTAGATCGTTCGTTGCAAGTGCTGCGCCTCCGCGATCGCAGGGTCGCCAAACCGAGCAATGACCGACTTCCAACGTCCGTCAAGGCGCGACAAAGACAGCTCTTGTGCTTGCACTGAACCTCCCCGACCGGC
>CAZEMU010000021.1:0-21889 GCA_964513315.1 uncultured Acidimicrobiaceae bacterium
CTCTCGGCTGAAGGCGATCCGATCTACTACCGCTACGCCTACGACGGCGACCGAGTGCTCATCGTCGAAGACAATCGCGCCGACGAGTTCGGCCGACCGAGCGTGAACGCCAAGGACTGCGCGAGCGTCGAGTCGACCCGCTGGATCCCCGAGGGCGTCGACTGCACCGACACCGACCACCCCGGGTTCCCCGAAGCGGTTCGCTGACCCCGCGAGCTCCTTCTGCGTATTCGCGCGCAGAACTGTCAACCCAAATCGGGCGACACTTGTCCCAACGGTGGAGCTGCCGAGCGGAGGCAGCGGTGGATCAGGACGGACGATGGAACCTCTTCGCGAACTGCGGATCGCGCTCGTGCTCAGTGGTGGCGCAAGCCTGGCGGTCTGGATCGGCGGGGTGTGCGACCAACTCCTGCGCTTCGTCGTCGCAGGCAGAACGTTGCGCTCGTTGCGGGCCAAAGCCGGCAATCAACCCCTCACGCCGGCGCAAAAGAAGTACATCGCGGACGACCCGTATCTCGCCGCGCTCCACGAGGCAAGTGTCTATCCAACAATCGATGTGATGGTCGGCACGAGCGCGGGTGGGATCAACAGCGTCCTGCTCGGTCTCGGTATCAACCACCGACACAGCGACCTGAGCGCGGTTCGAGATCTCTGGCTTGACGTCGGCGCGCTCGAAACGCTGCTGCGCGATCCAAGCGACGAAATGATCTCCATCCTTGACGGTGAGCGCTTTCTCAAAGAGCTGAGGGAAGCAATAGGGCGCTTGGCCCCCGACCCGGCGACGCCCAATCGGGACGAACCCAGGTCAGCGATCCAGCTGACCGGAACGCATCTACAAGGCCGCACAGCGGAGATACCGGTCAACGGACGCGATCCAATCGTTGACACGACGCACGACGTCATCTTCCGGTTCGACCACAACGATCTCCAGGCCGCGCTCGCGCCGGGAAGCGACGAGTTGCAGCGCCTTGCCATCGCTGCCAGGACGACGGCGTCGTTCCCCTTCGCATTCGAACCGGTCGAGATCGAAACTGAGCTGTTCAAGGATCACGCCACTGGTCTTGATCTCGGCCAAGAAAGCCAACATGTCATCGACGGCGGTGTCTGGGCCAACCTTCCCGCACAGCAAGCCATCGACGCGATCATGCAACAGCGGTCCGAAGGACTTGTGCGCCGTGTGGTCGCGCTGGTCGATCCGACGCCGCAGCGCGTTGAGACCGACGAGACGGAGCCTCGCACCGATGCGTCCGACCCATTCGATGTCGTCAGTGCAGCGCTGCTCACCATCCCCAGATCGCAACCCATCTCCGGCTTTATCGAGACGGTCGAGTCGCACAACCGGCGCGTACTCTCGACTCGCTCGGCTCGAAGTGAGCTGTTCCGCAACGCCGCCGAACCTGACGCATCTGAGACCCTCCGAGCGACCGCATTGGCGCTGTTCCCGTCGTATCGAGCACGTCGCTTCCGGGATTTCGCTAGTCGGTTGCCGTTGGCGAGCCGGGGTCTGGTCGACGGACCCGACCAATGCCCGTTCATCCCCCGCTCGTTGTCCACGCCGGACGACGGGTCATGGTGCTGGGGCAGCAACCCGGTCATCCGCATGGCGACCACGCTGGTGACGGCCCTCAACTCGGCATATGAACGTGGCTACATCAGACCCGATCAGTACGAACTGTTCACCCAGTGGAAGCGCGAGATTTTCCGAGATGGCCTCGAGGACTATCGCGGCGCAGGCGCCGCACTGCTCGAATCAACGTCGGAAGGGGCCCCAGATCCTCTTGCCACCTGGCCGCTGCCGGCCGAGCAGCGCAACACGGGCCCGAACCTGCGATCAAAGCTCAACATCAAGACTCGGATGCTGGGACGCATCGCCGTCGAGTTGGCAGAACTCGTGCCTGCGATCGATGACGAAGCGCCGAGCGACCTTCACGGGTTCGCTGAGCTGATCCGATCCGTGCCGGCACGGCCGAAGCCAAAGAAGAGCGAGAAGAAAAGCGAGAAGAAGAACAAGAAGAAGTCGGACGACGAACGTGCGTCATGGGCAACCGAGGTCCTCTTGGCGCTCGAAGTCATCGAGTCCGCCTTCGGCGACGTCCGACTCGGAGGAGACCACCTCCTCGACATCGTGCAAGTCACGCCCGACCAGCGAGTGCAGCTCGATCCCGAGCGGCGAGGCGCCGACAAGCTCACGGGCAACGAGCTCGGCAACTTCGGAGCGTTCATGGAGAGCGCCTGGCGAGCCAACGATTGGATGTGGGGCCGACTCGATGCGTCCGAGATGATCGTCGACTTGCTGTTCGAGCGCAGCATCGAAGAACTCGAGGCAGTTGGTGTACCGACCAACGCCCATAGTGACAAGAACAAAGAGCGCACGGAGTTCCACAAGCGCAGGGTCCAAGACTCAGTAGCGCACGAGGAGTTCCGGGCGCTACGCCGCGAGCTCGACACAGCTGAACGGAGCGATGTCGGGCGCAAGCGGGCGCGAGCGCTGAGCCGAGCCTTGGATGCCGACGGAGACCTCGCAGACAGCCGTGCTGCGGTTCGGCTTGCATCTTCGATCGGGCGGGAAACGACAGCCGATTTGATCGGGATGGGGGCGACGAGCTCCACCCTGATCGGTGTTGCGAACAATGTCACCACCGCTCTGCGCGAGAGCGGCCCCAACCTGTTGCGGGCCGTCGCTGCGTCGGCGAGCACTGCGACCAGTGCGGCGTGGCGGCTCGATCAAGCGCTGAAGAAGGTGAAGCACTCGGCAGCGTTGGTCAGCCTCTGGTCCATTGTCTTGACGCTGCTGTTCATCGCCTCCGTCTATCTTTCGCGCAACGACCCAGGTGAGTGGTTCGGGCCACTTACGGGAACGATCGAGGCCTTGATTCTGTCGACGGCGACCCTTGCGCTCATCGGGTTCGCCGTACTCCTTGCTGCGCAAGCGCCAACCCCGTTCTTCGCGTATGTGGTGCTCGCCGGCACCACGGCCGTGGTCTACTCCAATCGTCTCGATGAGTGGTATCCACGAGGTCTTCTGATCGCCGCTGGTGTTCTGGCCTTCCTCACGTTCATCCTGAACAAGGACCTCGGCTACCTCTTTCGAAGTTCCTTTCGGGGTCTTGGCCGCTTCGGCGGCACCGTCGTCTTTGCGCTTCTCATCGGGGGCGTCGTCGTCTCCACTCGATGGCAGTTGCTCGGGTCGATCATGCTGGCCGCCGTCGTTCCTCTGCTCATCGGGGGCGTGGTCGTCGCCCGTGTCGAACGTGTTCGAGTCATCGACCTTCGAGAGCAGACAGACGCCATCGCTACAAACGACGACCTGGTCGAGCTGCCTGGCGAGCGATTGACCGCAGGGGCCCGAACGAATCAGGGCATCTCACGCCGTGGGGGTCGTCGCCGATGAGAATGGCGCACACCCTTCGATCGGAAACCCCACATGACCAGCGTGACGGTCTATTCACTCTCGGCCCGCACGGTCGACGCCGAACTCCTTGCAGCTTTGGCGCCGGACGCAGAGCTCACGGGCAATGCCGACTCGACCGTGGTTCGGTGGCCCGACGTGGCCGTGCGCGTCAGCACGATGGAGCCAGCTGCCGTGCCGCAACACCTCGAAGGCTTGGCCGGCTTCCTCGTCGCGCAGACGGGCGGCGACGCAGAGGCGATCGCACCGGTGCTCAGCACAGTCCGAGCGGTGCGTCAGGTATTCGGCATTGTTGTCGAGCCAGAGTTCGATGCCAATCACCGGGCGATGAGCTTGATTATCAGCCTGACCGCGACCCTCGAAAGTGCATTCACGTTCGCCAACCAGATGTTCTACGACCCGTTCGGTCGCATCTGGCTCGGCGCAGCCGATGCCCCGCCTCTGGCCGAGCTCGGCGATCTGCGGGTCATCAAGGTTCCCGAGCCCGTCGAGGCTTCGCCTGCCCAAGAAGCGCGCACCCAGCGAGTCCTGGTGCAAATGGCGCCCTATGGCGTGCCGTGCTGGCAAGGACACATCCGCTGGATCGGCGACGAGAACACGGTCACGCTTCGCTCTCCATCCGAGGTCGCTCGGCGTCTCGTCGCGATGCACTCGGTCGTGACGTTCGCACGTGGTCGGCCTCGTGCCGAGGTGCTTGCCGACATCGAGCGGTTTGGCGTTGGCGACGATCTGTCGCCATCCGAGGCGGCGCTGCTCGCATCAGATCCGGTCGACGAAGCGAGTCGCCAGGAAATGATCTGGAGCCTCGAGGCGATCGTGCCGCTGATGTGGGCGTTGGGGCATATCGATCAGCTGGCGTGGCCCGAAGCCATGATCGACGTCGAGAAGTTGCATGACCAGGTGTTTGCTGCGCTGCCAGATCGCACTGCGATCGATGCCGCGACCTTGCGTTCGCCGACCGAAGTTCTCGACGCGGTCGAGCTGACGGTGCGCCAACACAACGGCGTTCGCGGCTGCCACACGTCGGGTGATCTAGTGCCGATGAACTTCAACTGGACCGAACCCGGCGAGATGGTCGTCGCGTCACGCAGCTTGGCTGCACCTGTGCTCGCGCAACGCCATCGGGCGCTCAACTGGCTGATCCGTTTCGGCGACGCCGACTGGGACCACGTCGACACCCCGACCTAAACCGCGCCCGTGGGGACCGCCGAGGCTTCAGCGACCGCAGCGTTCTGAGCGAAGCGAAGAACGCGTCCTACCCGCTACCCGTTCAGCAGCTGCTTGGCGGCGTTGCCGGCGCGGTTGTTGAAGTTGCCTTGCGCGCACACCAGGATCAGCTCCGCCATCTCGACCTCGTTGAAGTGTTCGCGCAGTTCGGCGGTAAGCGCCGGATCGAGCACCGCCGAGTCGTGACAGATCGCGTCGGCCAGCTTCAGTGCTGCGAGGCGCCGAGCGTCGAACACGCTTGGCCACAGCGACTGGTCTTCGAGGGCTTCGAGTTCCGTGTCAGGTACACCGCGTCGTCTCGCCGAGACGACATGTCCGTCCAGTCAAGTGGGACATTCGTTGACGATCGACGTGCGGATGAAGAGCAGCTCTTTGAGCGTCGCTTCGATCTCGCGTTCGTCACTCCAGAGCGCTTTGCCGAAGTCTGAGTAGACGTCGGTGCCATCGACGATCGAGAGCGTGTAGCCCATCGGAGCGCCGGTCAGTTTCGGTCGAATCTTCATGGAGAACTCCTCGGTGTAGATCTCGTCAGTGTGCGGCTGCGGGCTCGTGAGCGCCGTGCTTGTCGCCCTTGATGCTGTCGACGATCGTGGCGATGATCGCGCCGACGACGAAACCGATGACGGCGGAGATCGCCGAGTTGACCAGCCACTCCAGGAAGCCGCCGATGCCGCCGACACCAGCGACCGAGTGGGCGGCATCGTGGACGACGTCGTAGGGCCAGCCCCAGCCGAGTTCCTTGGCGCCAGCGAGGAGGATGTGGCCGCCGACCCACAGCATGGCGGCGGTACCGATCACCGACAGGAACGTGAGCACCTTGGGCATCGCGTTGACGAGCATCCGGCCGGTGCGTTGTGACGCTTCGTCGTCGCGGGTCGCCATCGCCAGACCGATGTCGTCCATCTTCACGATGAGCGCTACGGCGCCGTAGACGACGACGGTGATGAGCACCGCCACGACGACCATGATGACAGCGCGTGACCAGAAGTTCTCGTCGATGACTTCCTTGAGCGAGATCACCATGATCTCGGCCGACAAGATGAAGTCGGTGCGGATCGCGCCCGAGATCGTCTCTTGCTCGGCTTCGGGGCCCTTGACCACCGACGGTTCATCGTGGTCGTGGTCGTCGCCCTTGATGGCGTGAATGATCTTGTGCGCGCCTTCGTAGCAAAGGAAGCAGCCGCCGAGCATGAGGATGATCTCGACGAGCGTCGGCACGAACTCGCTGAGTAGGAGCGCGGCCGGCAGGATGAAAAGCAGCTTGTTCTTAATCGAGCCCGTGGCGATCTTGCGGATGATCGGCAGCTCGCGCTTGGCGGCGAGGCCTTGCACGTAGGTCGGCGTAACCGCGGCGTCGTCGACGACGACACCTGCGGCCTTCATGCTGGCTCGACCAGCTGCGGCACCGACATCGTCGATCGACGCTGCGGCGAGCTTCGCGAGCGCAGCAACGTCATCCAGCAATCCAGCGAGGCCACCGGCCATGTCTGTGTCTCCCTTGCGAGCACGCAGGTCTCGTCGCGGACCAGTCTCGTGCACGAGTCGGTTTCGAGGTTACTTGTCGCCATGTCGACCGCGTGCGGTTCTGGCGACCACACCCAAATGCGCGGTGCGTTTGCGAAGGTGGGCTCGCTGGGTCAGTCCGGTGGTGCGTTCCAACCCAGCGGGCCCGATCGTGGGCCCGCGAACGGGCCCGTCGAGCTAGGCGGCCTGTTCGGCGCGCCAGGAGCGAGGCGGAAGCTCATCCCAAATCACCGGCTGGGTTGGTTGTGTCCAGCTTGGTTTCGTGGAGGAGGAAGCGGTGTCGCGATGCCCGGCGTCAGTGCGGTTACGTCGGGCGGTTCGGCGCAGCATTCGTTCGCGTCGCATGCCTCTACGACGCCCGGCAGATGCGCCGGGTCGCGTGCTCGGGAACAATTACCCAACCGAACCGACTGCACCGCGACGGCGACCGCCGCCTGACCTCCGCTGGACGTAGTTCCCATGCGTCGAGTCTGCCAGAGCCCACGTTCGGCAACGATTGCGGCCGTTCCCGGTCGACCGGGATAGTTTCACTACGTGGCACATGACGTCGACCGGATGTTTGTCGGTCTCCCCTCTCCCATCATCGGCCGGGCTGGACCGGGCGGACACCCCTGCCAAGGCGTTTGGCACACGCCGCGTGGCCAGCGACCCAAGGTCGGGTTCATCGCCACGCACTACAACGTCGACTTCTCCGAGCAGTACCTAGCCGACTACTTAGCGGCACGCGGCTTCGGCTTCCTCGGTTGGAACACCCGCTTCCGCGGCATGGAACACGCCTTCATGCTCGACCATGCCGTTGCCGAGATAGGGCGCGGCGTGCGCTGGATGCGCGAGGTCGCTGGCGTCGAAACCATCGTGTTGCTCGGCAACTCGGGTGGCGGCTCGTTGATGGGGGCCTACCACTCGCAAGCGGTCGAACCGAACCTGCTGCCGACGTGGAACCAGCGTCCGCTCGAAGTGATCGACAACCTGATCCCTGGCGACCTGATGGTGTTCGTCGCTGCCCACACGGGTCGCCCCGAGATCATGGCCAACTGGCTCGACGCCTCGGTCACCGACGAAAACGACCTCACCGCTCAAGACCCTGAGCTCGACATCTTTAACCCTGAGCACGGACCTCCGTTCACCGCGGACTTTGTGGAGCAGGTCCGCATCGCCCAACGCGAGCGCAGCAATCGCATCACCGCGTGGTGCAAGACCGAACTCGAATTTCTCCGAAGCCGCGGCATCCGCGATCGCCTGTTCGTTGTTAATCGTGTCTGGGCTGACCCTCGCTTTGTCGACCCCGAACTCGACCCCAACCGGCGGATGCCGAACACCTGCTACCTCGGTGACCCCAAGCGAGCCAACGACGGGATCTACGGCGTTGGCCTGGTGAACTCGCTCCGAACGTGGCTCTCGATGTGGAGCCTGACCGACTCGCAGTGCCAGGCAGCTCCCCATCTCGCCCGCGTGCGAGTGCCAACCCTGCTCATCGAAGCCGACGCCGATTCCGGAGTCTTCCCCAGCGATGGCGATGCATTGTTCGACGCGATCGCTGCGGCCGACAAGACCCGCATGCGCCGCTCCGGCGACCACTACTTCCAAGCTCCGATCGGTGCCCGTGACCGGCTGTCCGACGCGATCGCAGGCTGGGTCAACAGCCGCATCTAGCCGAGCGGGCGCCGAGTCCTAAGCTCGGCGACATGAAGATCACACCGATCGAGTTGGCAGACGGCTTGGAGTGGGCGGCCAGTGTCCGTGGCGGCACGCTCATCACGTTGCGCAGCGACGGCCGATCCCAGTCGTCCGACGTTCACCACGCCATCGTCGACAACACCATCGTCTTCTCGGTGCTGCCCACTCGGGCCAAGGTCTACAACATCGAGCGCGACCCACGAGTCGTCTACCACGTGTCCCACGAGGGCAGCTACGTGAGCTTCGACGCCACCGCCGAGGTCAGCCCGATCGCGACCGAGACGCACGGGCCAGCAATGGACATCTTGATCGACGCCTACCGAGCCGCCGCCAAGAAGGAACATCCCGACTGGGACGAGTTCCGCGACGCCATGGTCCGCGAGCAGCGCCGCGTCATCATCGTCAAACCAACCACGGTCGTCGGCTTGATCAATCCTGTTTGGCGCTAGTGGCCCGTCTGGGGTTCGCTGCCCGTTTGGGGTGAGTGCTCAGATGCGCTGATTGGCCGGCGGCGGGAACGCGGCGAGCGCGGCCAGCGGTGGACGGAACTTCTTCCACTCGCCTTCGGCCTGGGCCAGACGGTCGGCGATCACGTAGCCGACCGCAGTGTTAAACCCGAGGCCGCTGTGGCTACCGAAGACTTCGACGTTCTCGGCGAGCGGGCCTTTCTTCTCAAGGCAGTAGCGCCACGAGACGATCCCATCGGTACGCGTATACACCGAGGTCGCCGGCACCATCAGCGGCGGGCGATCAGGATCGAGCATCGGTTCGAGGAAGCTCGGGTCATGCAGGTGCGACACCGATTCCCAGAGCGCTGACACAGCGCTGCGATCGCCGGGCGTCATACGGAACGGGCTACCGAGCGTGATGACCTGGCGGAAGTACTCGGGGTTCTCGCGGGCGAGAAGACGAGCGAACACGCCTCCCAAGCTCCAACCCACGATGGAGATGCGCTGATCGTCGTTGTCGGCACGGATCTTGTCGATGCGTTCGTTGAGGCCGTCGATGATCTGCGGCGTTGGACCGATGTTGGCGCCGAGACGCCAGCCATAGGTGCGGTAGCCGAGACGTCGCAACAGGATCCGCAAGCGAACGGTCGAGCGGTCAGCCGCCGTGAAGCCCGGCAGCACGAGCACCGGGTGGCCGTCGCCCTTGGGCAGCCGTTGCAGCAGCGGCATCGACATGCGCCAACCGGCGTATTCGGCGACCGCTCGTGATTCGAGGAACGTCATCCAGAGTGGTGGGGCGTCGAATCGAGTCGTTGCAGTCATCGATGCCACCCTAGAGCCCGGCTCGACGTCAAGCGGCACCTTCGAGGCCGACCGCGGCGGCCAGCAACTCGATCTCTTCGAGGATCAGATCGAGCAGATCCCACAGATCAGGTACGAGCTCGCGGCACGAGACCAGACCGAAGTCGAGGTGGTCGCAGTAGCTCTGCACGGTGATGTTGAGACCCTGCCCGTCGACGACGGTCGAGACCGGGTAGTAGTGGCGAAGCGTCGCTCCGCTGCTCATCGTGAGCGGTGCTCGAGGACCCGGCACGTTCGAGACGACCAGGTTCGCGGGCGGGTTGGTTCGGTCGGCGACCCGCATGCGGGTTGCCAGCTGCGACGCCCGCACCGCAAGTGCAGGTGGCGCCAACTCGCTCATGTCCATGATGAGGTCGGCAGGCATCATGTCGAACTGCTGCTTCGCCGACTGCATGGCGGCGTTGACCTGGGAGACCCGTTCAACGGGATCGTCGTACGACGTCGGCAGCTCCGAGAAGATCGCCGACACTCGGTTCGACCACTTCTCGTTCTCTTCACCGGTTCGGATCGAAACGGGGATCATCGCGATCAGGTCTTCGTCGGGAAGCGCGTCGTGCGACTCGAGGTAGCGACGCAGGCCACCGGCGCACACCGCCATGACAACGTCGTTGACCGTCGCACCGAGTTCGGTCTTGATCGCCTTGATGGTCGCGAGCGAAGCACTCCGATAGGCGAAGCGGCGATGCGGGGTGATGGTCGCGTTGAACGGCGTACGAGGAGCACCGAGTCGGGGCAGGAGCGGGACTTCGTCTTGGTTCTCGTCCCGATCGGTGCCGAGCACCTTGCGGATCGCCGCGCCGGCAGGGCCAGGCACGCCGCGTTGCACGGCGCGAGCCATGCGACCGAAGCCAACTTGGCCGGTCATGTTGCCGAGCTCGTTGAGTGCACGCACCTGGAGACGCAGCCCCTTGACCGGGGTGCGGGCGACGCCATAGACCGTGCGCGCCAACATCTCGGCCGACGACGGTTCGTCCTCGGGTGTCCACTCCGCGTCGGCAGGTGTGTTCTCGGGATCGAGCAAGATGCCGAGCAGCTCGGCACCTGCTGCGCCATCGATCGTGGCGTGGTGCAGCTTGAGCAGCACAGCAAAGTCGCCCGACTCGAGCCCTTCGATGACGTAGGCCTCCCACAACGGACGGCGGCGATCCATGGGGCGCCCGATCAGGCGACCGACGAGCTCGCCGAGACGCTCGGGAGTACCTCCACCCGGTACGCCGATGTGGCGGACGTGGAAGTCGAGGTCGAAGTCCGGGTCATTGATCCAGTACGGACGGTCGAGACCGAACGGCACTTCGACCAGGCGACGACGGAAGGGTTCGAGTACGCCGAGTCGCTGTTCGATCTGGTCACGCAGCGAGGTGTACGGATCGAAGTCGGGATCGTCGGGTGGGGTGTAGATCGACAGGCTGTTGATGTGACCGAACGACGAGTTCGTCTCGAGGTTCAAGAAGCTCGTGTCGATACCGGAGAGCTGCTTCATGAGCGGGGCTCGCTTTCGTCGTGGGTGGCGAGTTCAGCGAAGAGATCAGCGAACGCCGTTTCGATGTGGTCGCGGAACGCCGTCGGCTCCGTGATGGCCTGGGGGTCGACGAAGATGCCGATGTCGAAGGCACCGGTGAGCGACATGGCGGTGATGTTGGCGCCGGTTCCGGCAACGGGACCCATGCACACGGTGCCGGTGATCTTGGCCCCGGCGCAGTAGAGGTCGAACGGTGCGCTGCGCAGGTTCGACGTGGCGAAGTCGATGCGCCCGGCCGCGCTACGAGCCGCACGGGTGATCATGGTCGTCGGCAGCTGGTTCATCAGGCCGGACAGTGCACCAAGGCCACCGTTCTTCGATGCGCCATTACGAGCGTCGAGCGTCAGGTCCCGGATCGTCTCGAGCCGCTCGGTGATCGTCATCGGCCCGGCGGGCAGCTTGACCGGCACGGGCGTAAATGAGTTGCCGCCGACTTTGCTGTCCTCGCGGGTGCTGACGACGAAGCTCGAGTTGAGGCTCTGCACGGGTACGTTTCGCTCGGCGTGATAGCGATGTGCGGCTTCGGCCAAGCCGGCCATGAACACGTCGTTCAGCGTCGCACCAACGACGCGCCCGGCTGCCTTGAGGTCATCGACCTGCACCCGCACGCGATCAAGTCGTCGGTGCCGCGATCGTCCGGTCCACAAGCTCGATCCTGATTCGTCGCCGCCGCCTGACGGCGCGATCTGGCGGGCAGCGGTCGATGCCAGCGAAGCAGCCGATTCGGCTCGCTTGACGGCGCGGCTTGGGTCGGCGGGCCACATGGCGACTTCGCCGGCGACGCGGCGAGCGATGCCGACCTGGCGGCGCACAAGATGGCCGGTGGTGTCTCGCACCGTGCCGACGAGTCCCGACGCGAGGTCGCCGCCGGACTCTTTGGTCTTTGCTCCGGCGACGGCTGCGGCGACGATCCCTTCGAGGTCGACCTCGGCCGGAGGCGGAGCGTCGCGGTCGATGCTCTGGTAGAGCTCGGCCATTCGCATTTGGCCAACGCCGTCGGCGATGACGTGGTGGACGAGCGACCAGATCGCTCCCCCGCCGCCTTCGAGTCCGCTGATGGTGACGAATCGCCACAGCGGCCGGGTCCGGTCGAGCGGCTCCATGTAGAGCGTTGCGGCCAGGTCGAGCAGCGCACGTTCGTCGCCGGGCGCTGGCAGCTCGACGTTGCGCACGTGATAGTCGAAGTCGAACTCGGGATCGGGCGCCCACGCTGGCGTCGAGAGTCGACCCAGGCCAGGCACGACTCGCTGGTAGAGCTTGGGTAGCGATGCAACGGCATTGCGCAGGTGCAGGCGGAAGCGGTCCTGGTCGACGGGCTGGTCGAGCAGTGCAAGCGAGGCGCCGCTGGCGTTGAGCCACGGGTCCTTCTCGATGTTCCACATGAGCGCTTCGTGTTCGCTCATGCGCTCGGACTTCTCGACCTCGCGGTCGTGACCTTTCATGCTCACGATCCGCTCCCGCTCGTCGCAGCGGTGTCGGTGCCGGGGCGGCGGTCGTATTCTGCGTTCGGGTCACCGGAGTAGCCCGGCGGATAGGTGCGCTTCAGCTCGTCCTCGGTCGGGGTCCGCTGTTCTTGGCTCTCGGCCGGCAGCAGTGCCGAGATGGCCTGCATGATCCGTTGCGTGTCCTTGTCGGCGCTGCGGTACTTGAGGTCGACCGGGTCGCCAACGACGACCGTGACTCTGGGCCGGTTGAGCGTCACCACGTTGGGGAGACGGGTGCTGCGGGGCCAGACCTTTTCGGTGCCCCAGACACCGACAGGGATGACGGGAACCTTGGTCGCGGCGGCGAGCTTGGCGGCTCCCCAGCGGCCCTTGAGCTCAGGATCGAAGAATGCGGGGCCGCGAGGGATCGTGCCCTCGGGTGCCATCATCACGCACTCGCCGCCACGCAGGGCGTCGGCTGCTCGTTCGAGCGGCTCGTGAGAGCCCGATGCTCGTTCGACTCGAATGCCGCCGATCGCCTTGAGGACGTTGCCGATGACGGGCACGTCGAAGACTTCCTTCTTGCCAAGGCCACGCACGGAGCGGCCAGCCTTGGCCATGAGGAGTCCCATGACGGTGGGGTCGAAGTAGCTGCGATGGTTGAAGACGATGATTGCGCCGCCGTCGGTCGGAATCTTGTCGACGTCAGAGAAATCGATGTCGGCGTACGGCGCGATCAGCTCAGGACGCATGAAGGGGCGAGTCCAGTCTTGGACTTCGCGGTTGGCGATCTTGGCGACGCCGTCGTTCTTGTCGAGGTGGCGGATCTTCCACCCCTTGAGCACGGCGGTGACAGTGAGCTGGGCGTCGGGATTGACCGCGACGGGGTTGCCGACGAGATCGAGCATCGGTGCGTCGTAGTAGCTGTCGCTGTAGGCGTAGCTGCGGCTCATGCGGATGCCGTTCGCTTCGGCGTACTCGGCGACGGCGTCGGCCTTGGCGGTGCCCCAGACGAACGGGCCGTCGTGTTCGCCGGTGTAGACACCGTCTTCGCTCTTCCACTTGGTGCAGATCACGTCGTCGAAGCCGATGGCCTTGCCGATCGCGGCGACCAAGGGTTCGGGTGATGTCGTTGCCAGCACGAGTCGGTGACCCTTGGCCCGGTGCTCGTCGAAGACGAGTTCGGCGAACGGTTGGAGGTTGGCGGCGATCTCTTCGGCGGCAGCTTCGGCAGCTGCGGCGACGGCGTCGACGGACCAGCCCTTGGAGGCCTTGACGGCGTGTCGGGCCGGAAGCATGGTGGCGCGCATTTCGCCGACCTCTTCGTAGAGCTTGAGGAACAGCCCTTGCAGCGGGATGGAACGGCCGGAGGTCACCCCGTGCGCAGCGAGTTGCTCGGAGAAGACCGGGGCAGACGAGCTGCGAATGAGGGTCCGGTCGAGGTCGAAGAATGCGGCAGTGGTGGCCATACCAGACAGGGTAATGTCAGTGACTGACATTAGTCAATTGCTGACATTTGTGACCCCTTCCACTACCGTTGGTTCCATGTTCACTCTCGACGAGGTCGACTCCGGCGAGCTTGCCGTTGACCCTTCACCGCGCGTCCCCGAGGACAGCCGCCGCGGCCGCAAGAAGCAGGACACCCGAAATCGACTCGTCGCCGCGGCCGACGACCTCTTCGACCGCCAGGGCTACGACGAAACGACGACCCTCGACATCGCCGAGGCCGCCGACGTCGCGCAGCGGACGCTGTTCCGCCACTTCCCGAGCAAAGAAGCCCTGCTGTACGCCGAGCTCGACGATGCTCGTTTCGTGTTGCGCGACGCCCTGCATACGCAACCCGATGACGTGCCCGCGCTGACTGCGATCCGAGCCGCCATGGCCGAGCTGGGCAATCGCATCGTCGCCAACCGAGAACGCCGCCTCCTCGAGGCACGCCTCGCCGCAACGACCCCTGCCGTCTCGGGCTACTTCCGAGCCGTCGTCCAAGCCGGATGGGAACGCGAGCTCATCGTCGCGGTCGCCGAACGACTCGACGTCGACCCGATGCAGGACCCGCGACCCGAGGTCCTGGCTGGCGCCGCGATGAGTGCATGTCGCATCGCGACCCGGCAATGGACCGTCTCGGAAGGCACCGCCGACTACGTCGCACTCGCCGACCGCGCCCTCGAAGCAATCGCAGACCTCGCCGACCTCGCCTGACCCTGGCGACCGCAACCCACTGCCCAGTGTGACGTTCGCCACATCGGGTGATTGTCTGCCATACTGCGGCCAGTGGGGAAACAACGGAAGCAGCAGGCGTGACCTCGTCCGCCAGCAATCTTGCATCGATCATCGAAGACCATCCGGGAGACGCGGTTGCCCTGATCGAGGGCGATATGTCGATGACGTTCGCGGAGCTGCGTGACCAGACGGCGACCTGTCGGGCCGCGCTCGCAGCTCGCAACGTCGGGCCCGGAAGCCGCATCGTGCTGGCTGCGGGCAATGAGATCGGCTTTGTCGTCACTGCGCTGGCCGCGTTGGGCCTCGGCGCCCAAGTCGCTCCGATCAACCCGTACAGCCCCGCGCCCGAGGCTCGCCGCAAGCTGCCGCCGCTCAATGCGGAACTGCTTGTGTTCGGCGAGACCGCCGACCGTCTCGATGACGGCGGCTACGACATCCCCACGATCTCGACCGGCGAGCTCCTCGCCGAGGGCAATGCCGCCGGCGATACTGCTCCCCCGCCGGTCGCTGCAGTCGCCGATGACGACGTCAGCTTCTTGCTGTCGACCAGCGGCGTCTCGGGCGTACCCAAGGTCGCGATGCTCACGCACGGCGGCATGGCGTGGGTGCAGCAGTCATTGATCGGCGACGGCGACCAGCAACTCCGCCCGACCGACATCAGCCTCGGCGTCTTGCCCGTCGCCCACATCCTCGGCCTCAACATCGCCGTGCTGGCGGCATTGCGTGCCGGCGCAGCAGTCGTGCTGCAACGCCGCTTCGACTCACGAGAGTCACTCGAACTGATTGCTCGCCACGGCGTCACGATGGTCGTCGGCGCTCCGCCGATGTGGCACCAGTGGGCCGCCGGCGCCGGTGCGCCAGAGAATGGCCCGTCCGATGCGATGGCGACTGTCCGCTTCGCTCGCTCTGGCGCGGCCGCGCTTCGCCCGGCCACCGTCGACCGCTTGGAACGCATCTATGGCGTGCGAGTCACCCAGGGCTACGGGCTGACCGAAACCTCGGCTGTGGTGACTACCGGCCGCGGCGTCGATGCGCCGATCACCTCGGTCGGGCGAGCGCTGCCAGACATTGCGCTCGTGCTCGTCGATGACAACGGTGCGCCGGTCGATGTCGGCGATGTCGGCGAAGTCGTGATTCGCACCCCGGGCAAATTTGCTGGCTACCTCGATGACGAGATCACGACCGAGATGGTCCTGACCGACGACGGCTGGTTCTGGACCGGTGACCTCGGCGTCCTCGACGACGACGGGTTCCTGCATCTCGTCGACCGAGTGAAGAACATCGTCATCGTGTCCGGGTTCAACGTCTACCCGGCCGAGGTCGAAGACGTCATCTTGCAGTTCCCGGGTGTGCGAGCTGCGGTGGTCGTCGGCAAGGCCCACGGCGTAACCGGCGAGACCGTGTGCGCCCATGTCGCCGGCGACGTCAACGTCGACGAGCTCGACGCATGGGTCCGAAGCCAACTCAGCACCTACAAGTGTCCGACCGACTATCAGTGGGTCGACCAAGTCCCGCAGACACCAACCGGCAAGACGCTGCGCCACGGAATGCAGTCATGACCGGGGCGGCGCAGTTCAGGTTCGAACGAGCGCCGAGCATGCCTGGTTCCGATGCGACCAGCCGAGTCGTGCTCGGTGGCCTTCGTGGTCTCATCCGTCGCCTGTGGGATGTCGAAGCGACCGGTCTTGAACACGTGCCGCTGAACGGTCCGGCGATCATCTGCCCCAACCACTTGTCGTTCTGTGATTCGGTGTTCGTGCCAGCCGTGTTGCCTCGACGGACGTGGGCGATCGGCAAGGCCGAGTACATGGACTCGTGGAAGACGAAGCACCTGTTTCCAGCGATGGGCATGATTCCCGTGGACCGCTCTGGCGGCTCGAAGTCGATGGTTGCGCTCGATGCGGCCGCCGAAGTTCTCGATGCAGGACTCTTGTTCCTCATGTATCCGGAGGGCACCCGGTCGCGCAGTGGCAACCTCCACAAGGGACGCACGGGCGCAGCGCGACTCGCCATGCGGTGCGGCGCGCCGATCATCCCCGTCGGCCACAGCGGGACCATCGACGTGCAGCCGCCGGACCAGTTCAAGATGACACCCGGCAAGAAGGTCACCGTCAACTTTGGTGCACCGCTGCATGCCGCTGATTTCGGCAATCCGGCCGACCCTCGAGTGCACCGTCGCATGATCGACGCGGTGATGTTCGAGATCGCCAAGCTGTCGGGCCAGACCTATATCAACACGTATGCGGGCGCCAAGGCCGAAGCGAGTGACGACGTCGGAACTCGTCCGACAGCGCCGGACCAGACGATCACCGTGGCCCCGACCCGGCCAGCGGGTCGCCCCAAAGCGATGTCGCCGCTCATCGACCTGAGTGCCAACGCGCCGCTGCCGACACCGACGCGTCCGACGATGCCGCCACGTCGACTCGAGGGTTCCGCTGGCGACTAGTCGCCCTTGTCTAGCTGATCGACACGTTTGCGAAGCGACCGCGCGTGTCGCTGACACCGGGGCCGGGCAAGACCGACTCTTCGTCCGCGTCAACGTAGAAGCCGACGAGCCCGACGACGGTGCCGAACCGGTTGCGCACCGCGAACTTTGACGTCCGAATTGCGTGCCGCACACCGTCGGGTCGAGTCTGAAACTCGTAGCGGTCCATCGTTGGCTCGCCTGTGCTGACCACGAGCAGATCGTCGTAGCGATAACGAAGCGCCTCGTCAATGCGGTGGAAGTCAATGTCGCGGAGTTCGACGATGTCAGCAAGGCTCGAGGCGCCAACGCAACGCAAATAGCATTCGTTGGCCCAGACCATGCGCCCGTCGATGGCCTTGACGAACGCGGCAGTCGGCATGACGCCAAGAAACTGCAACCCGAGCGATCCAATCGCATTGCCGTCGGAAATCGCGTCACCGATGCAACCCGCGTCGCTGTCGATCGTGAACGAGATCGACGTGTCTCGGCCTGGAGCGCTCTCGCCGACCGCTGGCGCTGGTAGCGGCGAGGGGCACGGGCCCTGCTCGACGAATCCGTTCACCGCCAGCTCGACAGCCTGTTTGGGATCGACCGCTGGTGAGAACAGAAAACCCTGACCTCGATCGCAGCCGACTTCGCGAAGCACGTGAAGCTGTTCGGCGCGCTCGATGCCTTCGGCCACAACGACCAGATGCAGCGAATGTGCGAGCTCGATGACCTTTTCGACGATGATCCGGTCCGCGGCATGGTGTGCGATGTGATCGATGAAGCCACCGTCGATCTTGAGCTGGCTCAACGGAAGCCACCGCAGGGTCTCGAGCGACGACCAACCGGTTCCGAAATCGTCGATCGTGAGACCGACGCCCATTTCGCTCAGCCGATCAAGCACACGCGAATGTGCGGACTCGGGGTTGATGAATTCTCGCTCAGTAATCTCGAACATGAGCTGGCGAGCCGGAATGTCGTGCTCATCCAGGGCCTGTTCTACGCGGTCGACGAGATCGTCGTCTCGCAGGCTCGCCTCGGCCAGGTTGACCGTGATCGGCAGCGTCTGCCCGGCCAACCGACATTCGACGGCGAAGGCGACGGCTCGCTCGATCATGCGGTCGGTGAAGTCTCGATAGAGGCCCGGATCGGATTCGACCGCTGGAATGAAACGAGCGGGACTGATGAGATCGCCAGAACTGTCGCGGCCGCGGGCGAGCCCCTCGAAGCTGCGGACCTGCAGGGTCCGAAGACACACGATTGGCTGGAACCACAAGTCGAATGCGTCGCGTTCGAGTAGTGCTCGAACCTCGGAGTGCGTCAAGTCCTTGGAAGCGTGTGCAGATGCAGATTCCATTGAGATCAATGCTTTCCAGCTTGAGAAGCAGGTGTCACGCCGGAGACGGTACGCACTTCTGCACACGTGTGCAACCTCTGTGGCGACGAGTTAGCATTTCGACTCAGATGGCTTCTCGTCCTGTCACGATTGTCGATGTTGCGCGCCATGCTGGCGTCTCACATTCGACGGTGTCGCGCGTACTGAACGGTCATCCCTATGTCCGCTCCGAGACGCGCACGCGAGTCGAGCAAGCCGTCGAAGCGTTGGGATACGTCGCCAACTTGCAGGCCCGGGGCCTGGCCGGCGGTCCGAGCGGCAGCATTGGCCTCGTCGCCCTCGAGGTCTCGAACAGCTACGTGGTCGAAGTCATTCGCGGCGTCGATGAAGAGCTTGCAGCGTCGGGTCTGGACCTGATGTTGTCGACGACTCGTCGTCGCGATGTGCGTGAACGTGAACAGGTCCTGCGCCTATCTCAGGGACTCTGTGACGGGGTCATCGTCCTCATCCCTGCGGCGCCTGACCTGTACCTCGAGGAGCTTGCTGCGCGGAACTATCCGATCGTTCTGATCGATCATGCGGCAACGCCATTTGCCAGCTCGACCACCATGGCGAATCGCTCAAGTACCGAGCAAGCCATGGCGCACCTGATTGAGCTTGGACACCGTCGCATCGGACACGTCACTGGAAACCTGGCCACCGATGCTGCTCGCAAACGGATGCTGAACTGGCGAGCGATGCTACAGACCCACCAACTCGACCATGGCGACGACTTGCTTGCGGAGGGCAACTTCCAGCGAGAGTCGGGTCAGCTCGGTGCGGCCACGTTGCTCGACCGACCGGACCCGCCAACTGCGATTCTTGCTGGCAGCGACTCTATGGCGGTCGGCGTCCTCGACGAAGTCCGCAAGCGGGGCATTCGCTGCCCTGACGACCTCTCGGTCATGGGGTTCGATGATGTGCTCGAAGCCACGGTGACGACACCCCAGCTCAGCACGATTCGTCAACCGATGCAGGCACTTGGGCGCCAGGCAGTTCGATTGCTCACGGATCGACTGGGCAACCCCGATGTACCCACCGTGCACGTCGAGCTTGCGACCGAGCTGATCGTCCGTGGGTCGACGGCAGCGCCAGCTCGCTGACCGTCTCCCCAGCACGAGCGAGCAAACTGCTGGGTTGCCGCTCCGCCCGAAGGGCAGCTGGATCGCCCAGACACCAGATCCCAGACACCAGATCCCAGTTCCCAGATCACAGCGACGACCGCGTGGAGTTGTTCGTCACTGGCTTCGATTTCTGGTGAGCGCGGCGCGAGACTGAACTCCCCACGTCACGAGCAAGGATCTGCGCCATGACCGAAGCAATGCCAACCACGGGATCAGCGTCAGTACGCGTCGACGCGTCGCCCGCCGAGGTCTACGCCTACCTGACGAACCTGGATCTACTGCCAGGGCTAAGCCCCGAGAACGTGCGCTGCGAGCTGCTCGACGACGCGACCGAGCTTGCCGTCGGCGTGAAGTTCCGCGGCCACAACAAGTCCGGTGACTACGAGTGGCATGCTGATTGCGAGGTCACGGTGCTCGACCAGGACCGCGAGTTCGCCTACATCGTTCCGCCGAGCTTCGACCATGCAACGACATGGCGCTACACGATCGAGGCTGACGGTTCGGGTTCAACAGTGACGGAGCATTTCGACGCCCCGCTCTTGGCCCTTCCTGCGATCTATCCCGGCAAGATCGAGGGCCGCTGCGAGAACCTCATCAAGGCGTGCGAGACGACGATGGCGAACCTCAAGGCCGCCCTCGAAAGCGAGTGACGCCGCGCCTGCGAACGGCGAGACGGCGTGCCCAACGCAAGATCAGCGAGCTGATCCCCGAACTCGCAAGTGCCGAGACGCGGCCGACGGCCCAGACCTTTCGGTCTGGGCCGTCGTTCACTGCGAAGTCAGCTGTCGGTGTCGGGCGGTCGCCTCTGAAGGGCGGTTTCCAGGATCCGAAGCGTGTGTGACGCTTCGGTTCCCGTTGCCCGTTTCCGGTGGATTCGTCGCACGTGTGTGACGTACGCATCGGAGATGACGTGCCTCGGCGGTCGCAGATCGCGGAGCAGACGATCGGCGGCAGCGCCAGGTTCGATCATCTGGAGCGTCGCCATATTGGCGTGATGCAGGACCTGGGATGGTCGTACGCCGGGCAACTTCGTTGCTGCTTGGTGGGTTGGTCGGATCGCAGTGTTGGTTGTCATGTCTCTACCTCCGGAGCCTCCTTCGCTCAGTGGGTTTCTGCTGGAACGTGATGTGGCCTGTTCGCAACGGTCATGCTGATGCTGGTTCGAGCTCGAGTTGGCCGGCCGATGTGTGGACATCAGGTGCATCTTCGCTAGACGACGCTTCGGTGATGTCGATGTAGCCATGTCGGGTTGCCATCGCCCATACACCGAGCCGTGAGACAGGCACGCCGTTTCGGACGGCGTCAGTCACCAGCGCCGCAAAGAGAACAGCGAGGACGAATACCGCTCCGCCTCCGATGATCAGTACCAAGGTGGTCAACATGTCTGTCCCTTTCAGTTGCTCGTACCAAGAATCTATTGACCCACCCAAATAGACCAACCTAAATATGCACATTTTGTTGAACTTGTTGATTTGACCCGGTCAGTACTCGAACAGCGAGCTGTATCGCTCAAAGACCGGCCGGGGATCGGCGTTCAGCGGAGGTAGCCGAAGTTCGAGAAGTCGTCGCGCCACGCCTCGGCGACGACCGCTCGAATCCGAGGTGTGAACAGGTCCTCGGCGACACCGTGGTCGCTGGTGTTGACGTGCGGCACCGAGGCGATGTCGCATCCGAGTTTGGTGACGATGGTTTCTACGTCGTGCGCGAAGTTCTCGAAGCGGCCCACGTAGTCAACGAGCTGGTTGCCGCTCACATCGTGGGTGAAGCAGCTTTGCGCCATACCTGGCTGGCGCACGTGGTGCTCGACCCATCGTTCGAATGAGCCGAGCTCGGCGACATGCACATAGTCGGGATGGAACGGGTTCTCCATCTTGTAGGTCCAGAAGGACACGAGCAGGTCATAGGGGTTTCGGACGAACGCAAAGGTGAAGTAGTCCTGGAACGGCACCGTCGGATGCTCGCTGAGGATCTCTTGGGCCCGAAGGTGCTTCGTGGTCGATGACTGCTCGAAATACACATCAGTTCCGTACCTTGCCAGGGCCTTCCGAATGCTGGTGCCACCGGTCTTGGGTACATGCACGAACACGAATCGGGCCGTGTCCGAGACAAGCGCCATGACGGCTACACCCCAGTGCGGGGGTTCTTTGCCGCAACGACGACGGTCGACGGCGTAAAGGCAACGACGATGGTCGACGGCGTAAAAGGCTGACCGCCGCTGCCGAGCTTTCCGCCCGTGAGCGCACCGGCCATTCGACGCCACGGCTGGTTGCGACGCTCATGGCTAAAGCCGACGACTTCGTCGGACTCGGCCTCTGCTGCAGATTCCTCGAAGCGGGTTCCGTTGGGGGCGACGTAGGCGAACTCGTGGCCATTGACTTCGACGGCGGCGATGTATCGCTCGACGAACTCACGTGCGGCGCCGGCGTCAGCGCCCGGCTCGAGCGTCGCGTGCAGAACGGCAACGAGCGGCGAGACAAGCGCGTTGACCTCATCGGTCGTGAGCTTGCCGAGGGCGGTGTGGAAGTGATTGGTCATGTCGCCGAGACGACAGAGGTGCCCGAGCGTTACATGAGACGGCCGACACACCGTCAGCCAGCGGCGCCGTCAACGAGCGGCGCCGTCAAC